>NZ_JBKQWU010000011.1:0-102608 GCF_047275745.1 Amaricoccus sp. W119
TATGTCGCCCGTCGCGTCGCGGAAGGACATTCCAAACTCGAGGCCATCCGCGCCTTGAAGCGCTATGTCGCGCGTGAGGTCTTCAACATCATCATGCGCCGCCAGAAGCAGATAAACACGACCCGCATCGTGGCTTGACAAACAGAAGGGCGTCCAGGGCTCGCAGTTCATCAGCGTCGACTTCATCAAGGTGCTGAAGGATGCCGCGATTGCCATCAGCATGGACGGCAAGGGCGCCTGGCGCGACGACGTCTTCGTCGAGCGCCTCTGGCGAACGGTGAAATACGAGGAAGTCTACCTGCGCGTCTATGCCAGCGTCTCCGAAGCCCGGGCCTCGATCGGCCGCTATCTGAGCTTCTACAATGGTAGGCGCCCACATTCGTCGCATGGCGGGCGAACGCCCGATCAGGCCTATTTCAACCAGCAGACGCCGATCCCGGCGGCTGCGTAACCAAGGCGGAGATTCGCTCAGCGAAAGCCGCAAAGCTGTTCAGACAAACCGAGCCACCTCCGATCGCCCCCTCCAGTTGGAGACCAGTATCTTGTTTTCCCACAAGCTCTTCCGTCAACATTTATGAAAGTAGTAAGAGCAGATTGATCGAATCCACCTCCCGTTCTGCCCACGTCTGTTGACGCAACGATCACTACGACTTGATCTTCGTCGATTCTGATCGCCTTGGGTTGCGACACCGCATCCCTGCCGTCGGACAGATCCGACTTTGAAACGTCTTTAGTTTCCTTAAACAATAAACTTGCTCCTCTCCCAATCTGGAGGTTGATTGCAGACTCAGCAGCGGACAACCTCTCTTGCACGGCGGCGACCGGAATGGGCCGCGCGCAAAGCGCCGGGTTCCTTTTCGAACCATCGCGGAAGCAAGAGGCCGCTCCCATACGCCGACCAGATCGATCCGGTCGCCGAGACCCCGTCCGAGACCCCGCCCTGATGGCAGTTCCGGCCAAAAAGCGCGATATTCCCGTCGGCTGGTACCTGCGACAATTTGCACCACCGCTTGCCAATTCCACATGAAATCGAATGCGGTGAGAATGTAGCCGTTGCGGGACGGTCGGTTGTGGAGGTAAGCGCCGGCTCCCGATCGCCCCAGACGCGGGGAGCTCCCCCCGCGGGAATGCACAGTCGATGGTAAAGCTGACCGATCTGAGCCGATATCTCGGCCTGTCGAAGACACAGGTCAGCAGGGCCTTGAACGGGTATCCCGACGTCAGCGCGGAAACGCGACGCAGGGTCGAGGCCGCCGCGCATGAACTCGGCTACCGCCCGAACGCGCTGGCGCGGAAGCTGCGGACTGGGCGCTCCGGCATCGTCGGCCTCGTGCTCTCCGAAGGGTCCGAACAGGAAGAGAGCAGCATCCTCGTCGAGATCCTGCTCGGGCTCGCCGTCGCCTTCCGCCGCAGGGACATGCTCGTCGTCCTCAACGTCATGCCGGTCGACCGTCCCCTCTCGGAAGCCTATGCGCGGCTCTCGCAGGAGGGTCGGCTCGACGGATTCGTCGTGCTCAATCCGGGCATCGAGGCGGAGGGGATCGGATATCTGATGGAAGCGGGCGTGCCCTTCGTCACGCATGGAAGGCACGCCGACGAGGCCGAATACCCCTATGTCGATATCGACAACCGGGACGCCGGGCGGATGATGGGCGCGCATCTCGCTACGCTCGGCCACCGGGACATCGCCGTCATCGATGGCCCGGCGGGTCTCCATTTCGCCCGGGAACGCACCCTCGGGGTTCGGCTGGCACTTGGGGAGCACCGGATCGAACCGCGGGCCGGCCGGATCGCGCATGGCCTGCTGACGGAAACGTTTGGCGCGATGACGACCCGGCGGATGATGGCCGATCCGGCCTCGCGGCCGACCGCGATCGTGGCCGGCAATTTCGTCGTCGCGGCCGGCGTCGTGCGCGCGCTCGGCGATCTCGGCCTCTCGATCCCCGGCGATGTCTCCGTCGTCGCGCATGACGACGATCTCGCGCTCTATCCGGCCACGCGCTTCTCCCCGGCGCTGACCGGCAGCCGCAGCCCCTTCCCCGCCGCCTATGACCTTCTCGCGGATCACCTCGACCGCGCGATCCGCGGCGCCGACGCGGCGTCGCTCCGAAGCGTCATGACACCGACCTTCACGGACGGCGGTTCGACCGCGGCGCCCCGAGGCAGCTGAAGCTCACGCATGGTCCGGTCAGGCGGGGTTCCGCTTCGCGCCGCCTGATCGGGCGGCGGGGCGCGCAACGAAATCCGGGCCGAGGCATGCTGCCGCGAACTTCCCTGGACCGGGAACGGGCATGCGGGTTCTCACTCTTCCGCCGGTCGATACCGGCCAGCCGATCAATATCTCGATCCGCGTAGCGCCGGACCCGTCGAGACGCCGCGTGCGCGGGCTCCCGGGATCACGCTGCCAGAGGCCGGCACGGCGGTGATCCGGCCCTTGGGCATTTCGCCTTTCCGCGCGTCGCGCTGGATCGAGCTTTCGGAGAGGCCGCACGGCTCCGGCGGCCCGCTCTTCGCAATCACGGTCACGGATGACGCGATGGTCATCGCGACCGGGCTGCCCCGCGGGCTTTCGGTCTGCTACGCTCGCCAGCGAGATTGCACCCGGCTCGGCGCCGGCCCCTGGTCCGTCGTCGTCGCCGCGAAGATCGCGCCGGTCTCCGAGGCCGCGTTCGACCCGACCGACAACCGCCTGAGCTGGAGCATGCCATGACCAATGTCCGCCTGAAGACAGGCCTGCATCGCCTTGAATCCCCGAGCGATGCCGATCTCGTTCTGGAGCCGAACCCCGCCACCCGGACCGGCGCGGTGCAGATCGTCGGCGGTGCGCGTGTCTCCAACATCGGCGGGCAGACCCGGTTCAGCGGCACCGGCATCATCGCGGAGATCTACAAGAACATCTCCGAGGTCGTCTTCCTCGAGGGCCGGCACATCATCATGGAGAAATCCGCCGATGCCATCGTCGCCGGCGGCACGTCGCGGCACGAGACGCCCTTCGTCCTCTTCCCGAAGGTGTATATCCAGAACGTCCGGGTGGAGGGCGTACGCGGGACCTACGACGCGCTGCACGCCGATGTGTTCCAGATGGATCTGTCGGCGCATTCGATCAACATCGACAAGCTGACGGCGGATACCAACTACCAGGTGCTCTTCATGCGGCCCGAGCCCTATGGCGGCCGCATCCTCAGCCATATCGATCTCAGGCGCTGCAACTTCCGCAAGAATGCGATCCCCGGCGAGACCGGTCCGACGAAACTCATCTATTTCGGCACCTCCGACGCCGAGGTCGCCGCGGTCAACTACAAGATCTATCTCACCGATGTCTGGGCGGAGATCCCGGCCGGCCAGGACCCGCACGACGTGATCTTCCCGAAACACGGCGCCACGATCGGCTCGGACGCGATCAGCCCCTATGTCTGGTGGCCGGAACTGGGCGGGATCATCCAGGATCTCGATGGCAACCCCGGCCGGGTGCGGCTCGGCGCGCCACCGGGCGGTGACTTCGTTCCCGCCGGCTCGGTCGGGTTGAACTACGTGTCGCCCGGATATCAGGACGGTTGACGCCCCCGAATGGCTGTCCGGATACCCGCGAAGGGGCGCCCTCAGATCACGGGCGGCGACCAGCTCAGCCGGGGGTCGCTCGCGTTCCAGGCCGGAGGGCGCGGCGACGGCGGCGTACTCTCCTGCGCGCGCCCGGCCCGGGGCGTGAGGAACGCGGCGGACAGTGGCACGACGAGCGCGGCGAGCGCCGCGCGCCGGCTGACCCTGAAGCCCTCGCCGAAGCCCCGGATCGCGGGGCGCGCCTCAGAACCGCGCATCGACCGGCATGCCTTTCTCGCCCACCGGCAAACCGCCGAGACTGACCGGCTGCCGCGCGGTATGGAGCAGCATCCGGTAGACCGCGTGCGGATTGGTCACCAGATACCGCGCGCCCAGACGCATCGGATCATGCATCACGCGATAGAGCCATTCGAGGTTCGTGCGCTGCATCCAGCGCGGTGCCCGGCGCTCCTCGTGAGCGAGGAACCCGAGCAGCCCGCCGCAGGTCTTGACCCAGCCCACACCTTCGAGTTCGTCGCGGTGCCGCGCGCACCAGATCTCCTGCAACGGCCGCCCGAGCCCCACCCAGAGCACATCCGCTCCGCTGTCGCGAACCAGCGCGCAGATCCGCGAACTCTCCGACAGATCGAAGTAGCCGTGGTGCCGCCCGACGATCCGGAGGTCCGGATATTCCCGCCTGAGTTCGTCGCAGGCCGCCTCGTTCCGCGAATCAGTCCCGCCGAGAATGAAGAACGACAACCCGTGCCGCCCCGCCGCCACCGCGGCGTCCTCGATGAAATCGGTGACCGCGATGCGTTCCGGCAGCGGTTTGGCCGTGAGAATGCGCGAGGCGGTGACGAGCGACATCCCATCCGCGTGAATCAGGTCCGCGGCCGCCATCGCCGCGGCGAAGTCCGGATTCCGCCCGATCAGCGAGACACTCTGCCCGTTGGCGTCGAAAATGAGCCGCGGCGGCCCCCGCCGCTTACGGTTGTAGAAACAATCATCCACCATGCGTGCCGCGAGCATCTCCCGATCGACGACCGCAATTTCATGGCCCCCGATCATGATCCTCTCGATATCCGGCGCGTAGGTGTCATCAAGTGAAACTCTTGATCCACCTTGCATCGGAGAGCCCCTTTTTTGCCCACCCGGCTCAATGGTAAATGAGCCGTTAACGTTAATCAAATAAATTTCAGCCGATTTACCAAGCGAAGAGCTGATTGTTTTTCAGAGACATACCAACCGAATCTAATACCGTATTTCGCGCTTACAGACGAAATACCTGAGATAATTATCAAAATCCGCTCTGTACGATCTTGATCGCGAGCCGGGCGCGGCATCGTCGGCTAGGCGCGAGCCATGCTCAGTTCAAATTTGGTACCTCCGTTGTCTGCAGCACCTCGATGATGTCTCCGGGCATGATCTCCACGCTGCCCGAGGCATCGACCTCGATCGGCTCCGCGCTTCCCCGACGGCTCACCCGGTAGCGAAGCCCCTGCGAGCGCCAGCTGTCCGAAAAGATCGGCACCCGCGCAAATCGCGTCAGCTCCCGAAGCGCCGCCAGCCGCTCGTCGATCTGCTCGAGCGCGGCGGCCCGGTCGCGGAGGCTGTTGGTCGCGTCGGAATACTGGCCGCCATCCACCATCAGCGCGTCCTGCTCCGCCTGTGCCTTCAACTGCTCCGCCCGCTGGCGCAGACCGACGAGTTCCAGAAGCTGCGACTCGGCATCCGCCTGGGATCGCTGCAGTTCCAGCGCGCGGGGCGAGGGCGTGGTCGACCGGCTCAGCCGCTCCAGTTCGATCGCATAGGTCTCGATCTGCCGGCGTTTCAGCTCCATCTGCTCGCCGAGCGTCGCGATCTCGTTGGTGTAGAGCTCGCGCAGCCGGGCCAGCCCCTCGATCTGGCGCGAGTCGAGATCGCGCCTGGCTTCGAAGATCGCGGTCTCCTGCGCGATCATCTCGGCGAGCGCGGTGGGATCGACGCCGCGGAGATCGCGCTCCGGCCACGTGATCGCGTCGGAGCCGGCCACCTCGGCGCGGAGCCTGGCCATCTGGGCGAGCGTCCGGGCGCGGTCGTAGAGGAGCTGGTGCATCTCGCCCGCGTCGTTCAGGACGGCGCGCATCTGGTCGGGGCCGGTGCGATAGACGCCACCCGCGAGCGCCACCGCCTGAAGCGGCGTCATTCCCGGCACGAAGGGATAGCCGCCCGGCACCTCCACGTCGCCCATGACATAGACCGGTGCGTATTCCGCGATACGCACCGTGACCGCCCCGTCCGGTCCGCCGCCGGTGATGAGCGACATCTGGTCCTCGACCCGCGCCGCGACCTCGCGCGGCGTGAGCCCCGTCGCCTGGACATAGCCGACCTCGGGCACCACGATCGTCCCGTCGGCATCGACGGCGAAGATCCCGCTCGACTGCGGAAATTCCGGGACGACGACCTCGAGCTTGTCGCGCTCGACGATCCTGTATTCCGCCGCCCGCGCGCCCGCCGGCATGAGCATGAGGGCGCCGAGCAGGCCGGGCACGACGAGCCGGGCCAGGATCACACCGCCCCCCGCGAGTCCCGACGAGGGGCCTACCGTGAGTCCGACCGTGAGCCCCATCGTGAGTCCCGCCGCGATCCGTTCGGCCGCCGCCCGGACCGGAACCGGCGGCCTCTCCTCGGCGGGGGGCGCGGCAGGAACGGTCGCGCCTCGGCCACGGCCGCCATCGCCGCCTCCGAACCAGCCGGAGGAGAGGCGGTTGTAGATCACGCCGCGCAGCTTCTCGCGGACTTCCGGCAGCGCGAGCAGCGAGCGCCAGGCTTCCGCCGCGCCGCCGCGCCACCCCACCACGCCTACCAGCGCGTCCAGGAGCGGCAGGGCATTGCGGGTGTCCGGGAAGGTGGCGGCCGGCGGCAGGTCGATGACGATCGTGCCGCGATCCCGGTGCCAGTCCGCGAGCTCCCTCGGCGCCACGTTCATCCAGTAGGTCATCGAGGCCATCTTCTCGGCCGGCCAGACCGTGAGAACGGTGACATCCGGCGCCCCCTTCAGCGGCGCGATTCCGGCGGCGGCGGAATCCTGCGACGCATCGACCAGCAGCACCGGCTCGCCCGCGGCCTGGCTGATCAGCGCGGCGAGCTCGCGCGCGACCGTCGAGGCGCCGACGCCGCGTTCGACGGCGCAGATCCCGATGACCCGCGCCCGCTCCCCGCCCGCCTGCCCCAGAAGATCGCCGGCCGCGAGCTGCAATGTCATGGCCGCGGTCGGGTCCTGAGCCATCGGCAGGCCGCGCGGCATCGGCGGCAGGGCGCCGAAGCAGGGAACCCCGAGCCGGTCCTCGACATCGGCCGGGGTCACGAGCTTGGTGTTGAAGAGCGACCTGAAGAGCGCCGCCCCGAGGCCGAGCAGCAGGCCGAGCACGGCGCAGGCCACCAGAACGGCCGGCGCGCCGAGCCCGCCCGGATAGGACGGCGGCGCGGGCCGGGTGGCGACGGAGGCGGTGATGCCCATGTTGCGGGCGCGCGAGCGGAGCCAGCCGGTCGCCTGTTCACCGGCGGCCGCGTTGATCTCCGCCCGCTGCCGCAGATAGTTGTCGATCAGCACCTGCAGGATCGTCGCCGCCTTGACCGGGTCCTCGCTGCGAAAGGAGAGGTGCAGCACGTAGCTCATCCCCACCCGCTGCACGGTCAGGTTTTCCTTGAAGTTCCTGAGCGCGGTGCGGCGCTGCCCCTCCGGGGTCAGTTCCGCGTCGCGCAGGCCGAGCGCCGCGTAGATCCGCGCGCGCAATGGGAGCCCCTCGGGGGCGAATTCCGGGTCCTCGGCGAGCGCCAGTTCATCGACGACGAGCAGCCCGACACTGTCCGAGGTCAGAACCTCGGCCTGGCTGTCGATGATGCCGTCGGTAAGTTGCGACTCGGTCAGCACGTCGTCGTTGCCGAAGACGACCATGCGGCGGTTGTCGATCACGAGATCGGCGGTGCTGGTGTAGTGATCCGGCCGCAGGACCAGATAGGCCGCGCCGAGTGCCATCATGGCGAGCACGCAAGCGGCGATCAGCCATTTGTGCCGGAACAGGAGCCAGATCTCCGGCGGGACGATACGGGTCGGGTTGAAGTGCTGACGATCGCTCACTCTGTGCTACCTCGCGCTCTTCATTCAGATCTGTTCGCCGCGGCGCGACTCGCGCTTCGGCATCAGGAGGTTGGCCACCCTGCGGTAGCCACCCTCGTTGGTCGCCAACTGCGCCAGTATCCTGAGCGCCAGCGCCGGCTTCCAGCAACCATGCCGGACCGCCGTCGCATAGAGCCGCAGCGCCTCGCGCCTCCGGCCGGCGCGGGCGAGATGCTTCGCGATGACCCAGCCGCGGAAGGCGTGATAGGCCCGCTCGGTCATCAGCCCGCGATATTCCCGGCACCAGCGCAGCGGTGTCTCATGACGCGCGACCGAGGAGATCCGCCGCGGGTCGTAATGATCGCTCCAGACCGCGCCGGGCTCCTCGACGATGCGGAACGGCACCCCGGCCGCGGCGAGCCTGACGGCGAAATCCGAATCCTGGCTGCATTTCAGCCATTCGAGGAACCGGACGCGCCGCGCCGTCTCCGCCGAGAGCACGATGGTGCTCGTCTGTGTGAAGCCCCGGTCGCAGAACAGATACTCGCAGATCTCCTCGCCGGGACGCGGCCCCCGCGGCGGCTTCATGAAGTAGCGCCCGTCGCCGCGATCCACCACGACCCGGGCGAAGACCATCGCCTCCGGCGCCGTGTCGAGGATCGCCGCCGCCCGCTCCAGGTGCCTTGGAAAGAACTGGTCATCGGAATCGAGCAGGGCCACGAACCGCCCCCGCGCAGCGTCGATACCCCGGTTGCGCGCGGCGTTCGACCCGCGGTTCACCTGGCGCAGGCAGCGGATCCGGGGATCGCCGATCGCCTCGACCACCTCGGCGCCGCCATCGGTCGATCCGTCGTCCACCACCACGATCTCAAAATCCTGGCAGGTCTGGTTCAGCACCGACTGGACACAGGTTTCGATCGCCTCGGCCCGGTTATGCAGCGGAATGACGACGGAGAACTTCGGGGCAGCCATGTCCCACATCCGATCACCCCCCATGCCGAATGACCCCATGTCGAATGACCGCATGTCCGGTTACCCCTCGGTCCGCGCGAGCCGCGGCTTGAGCGACGTCGCCAGCGCGTGTTTCAACAGGTCGATGAGATCGTTCACCGGCGTCGACAGCATCCGCCGCCGCCGGATCAGCACGATCAGAAAGGCGGTGGCGCTCCCGATCAGCACCGCCGCGGTCTGTGCCAGCGGACCGAAATCCACGCCGAACAGCATCGGCGTCAGGGCGAGCGCCCCGCTCGCCCCGACGAACGCGCCCGGTCCCATCGCCCTCAGGACCAGCACGGCGGAAATGCTGCTCGACACCTGCCAGACCGCGATCATCAGGCCGAGGCAGACCACCTGCGTCGCCACGAAGCCCGCGGCGACCGCCGGCAGGCCGTAGGGCATCGCGATCAGCAGCGCGCCGAAGATCAGGAGGAACTGCACCACCTGCGCGACCGCGCGGGCGCCCATCCGTCCCGTCGAGCGCGTGGCACTCAGCAGCACCTTGTCCACGCCGCGCAGGAAGAGCGCGATGGCGCCGATCTGCATCGGCTCGATCAGCCGCTCCCAACCGGGACCGAAGGCGAGCGGAATGGCGACGGGGCTGATCACGATGGTGACGAGCGCCGCCGGCAGCGTCAGGAGCGAAATCACCTCGATGAGCGCGACGACGCGCGCCGTGATGCCATCGCCTTCGCGACGCGCGAGCGCGGGCAGGACCAGCCGGTCGATCGGGTCCACCAGCGCACAGAGCTGGACCACGATGATCTGGTAGTAGCGCGCCCAGAGCCCGGCCGCGGCCGGGCCGAGATACGCGCCGATCAGCGGCCGCGTTCCGTAGACGGAGGCGATGTTCGCGACCTCGCTCACGGTGATGGCGAGCCCGCCCCGGGTGAGACGCCGCGCATCCGCGAGGCTCGGGCGCGGCGACAGCATGTCCCGGTTGGTCCAGAGCAGGAAACCCATCCGGATGAGCCCATAGACCGCCTGCCCCGCGACGAGCGCCCAGACGCTCCAGCCGAGGAGAGCGAGGACATAGGCGACGAGGAGACTGCCCAGCATCGTGCCGACGAGATCGGAGACCGCGAGTTCGCGGAAGCGGAACATCCTGCGGGACACCGCGTCCAGCACGAGGAAGATGACGTGGAACGGCAGATAGGCCACGACGGCGAGCATGATGCCATCCATCGTCCCCCCGGTCGCGCCGTAGAGGTGGAAATAGCCGAACCAGGTCAGGCCCGCCCAGACGAGCCCGGAACCGAACCCGAGCCAGAGCGCCGAGGCGACCGTCCGGCGCGTCGCTTCCGGCAGGAACACCACATTGGTGGCGATCCCCATCTGCGCCACCGTGCCGATCACGACGACGATCGCGAGACCGATGTAGAAGAGCCCGAACTCCGCCGCCGAGAGCACGCGCGACAGGACGATGAGCACCCCGAATTTCGAGAGCAGCTGGAAGACCGCGTTGGCGATCGTCCAGGGAACCGCGCGGACGGGCCGCGAGGCCCCGCGCCTGCCGGGGATGCGCGGCGGAGGTGCGTCCGGGGCTGGGGTGTTCGGGGAGAGCGCGCTCATGCGACCCTCCGCCTGGCATCGGCGCCGTTGTGGACCGGAGCGCCGAGGAGGTCCGCCAGCGCCGCCGTCGCCGTGGCCGCGCCGGTTTCGAAGGCGCGTCGGATCGCCGGCCGCCCGGCCTCGAGTCTGGCCAGGTCGAAACCGGGGGACCGGGCGTCGAGGCTCTCCCAGAAGTCCGCGAGCCCCGCGGTGTCGAGCAGACCCGAGATCTTGTAGTCATGCGCGGGGCTGAGCAGCCCCAGCGGCAGGCAGCCCTGCGCGGCCGCGTAGAGCAGGCTGTGCAGCCGGTTCGACAGGACGAGATCCGTATCCCGATAGACCAGGGCGAGCGCGTCGAGATCGATGCTCTCGATGACCTCGGCCTTGTACCGGGCTGCGATATCTTCAAAATCGGCGTTCATCCGCGCCCCGTCGCCGCGCACCTGCGAGACGAAGGCGACGCTGACCGGCCCCGCCGCGGAGAGGTGGGCGAGAATATCCGCGAGACGCGCGCGCAGCAGCGATGCTTCCTCACGGCCGAGCTTGTCGAGCCGGCAGGAAACCGCGATCCGAAGCGGCGCCTCGGCTGGCCGGGGCGCGCGAGGCCGGACCGGCAGGGTCAGCGCGAGATCAGGGAAGTAGGAGACCCTGGCGAACCCGGCCCGGCGCGTGATCTCGAGCGAGGCCGCGTCGCGGAGCCCGAGCGCGTGGCCCCAACGCGACATCCATGCCTCCCAGCGGAGCCGTGCCGGGTCGCGCCGGGCGAAGGAGACGCCGAGGCGGATCGGCCGGACGCCGGCGATCGAGAGGGCGACCATGGAAAGCCCGGTCAGGATCGTCCCGGCGCCGAAACCCCAGAACGGATCGCCCGGCGTCAGCGCCAGATAGGGCCGCCTACCGTCGAGCCCGAGGCGGTAGCGCAGCCCCGCCCCGAAGGCCGCCGCGATCAGACCGGGCCGCCCGCCGTGCCTTGCCTCCCCGGAGCCGAGGGCGAGTTGCGACAGATACTCCTCCGGCGCGTCGCACCGCGCGATCTCGACGGTTCCGCGGGCGCGCAGGAGGCGCAGCAACTCGCGGTTGATGAGCGCGTCGCCCGCGTTGAAATACTGCGTCTTCGCCGAATAGAAGAAGCGCGCGGCCATGCGGGAGGGCGTGCTCATGCCGGCACCCTCCCCCTCGTTGCGTGCCAGGCGCGGAACTCGGTCGCCTCCTGCGCCGCCACGAGCAGCATCAACACCACCGGAACGTTGAGCTTGCCCGCCAGCGTCACGTCGAGCAGCCCGCTCAGGGTCACGAAGAGCCCGACGAAAAGCGTGTACGAGATCCGCCTGAGCGCGACGGAGATCCAGACCCCGCTCAGGATCAGCGAAAGCGAGAGCATCATCGTGAGCGCGAGCCCCGGAAGCCCGGTCTCGAACGCGGCCTGCATCCAGGAGCTGTGCGCGCTCGGAGGGCGGTAGTTGCGCCAGTACTCCTCGAAGACCGGCTCGTAGAAGGAGCCGTAGCCGTAGCCCGAGAACCAGCGCCGCTCGGTGAGTTCGATCACCTTCGGCCAGAGAAGCGTGCGTCCCGAGAGGGTCGCGTCGCGCTCGTCCTCGAACACATAGGCTGCGATCGTATCGCCGAAGAGCAAGAGCGCGAGGAAGGTGACCGCCAGCGCCATGAGCGATACCAGCGCCACCGGGCGCTGGCGCGCCATGAGACCGCAGAGCAGGCAGGCGACCACGAAGGCGGCGCCCGCCGCCCGCGCCCGCGACAGGAAGAGCACACCGAGGCAGAGGATGACCGCGAGCAGGAACAGCGAGACCGGGACCGCGCCCCGCAGCGCGTCGATCTTCCCGTTCAGGAGGGCTAGCGCGGTGAGTCCGATCGCCATGCTGAGCAGCATACCGAGGCGGATCTGATGATCGATGACGCCGCGCAGCTCGAAATGGCCCGTCGGCACATCCGGCTGCTTCGCGAATTCGGGCGCGATCGGCAGGATGGCGAGCGACAGGACCGATACGATGACGGCGAGCAGGAAGACCGTGCGTACCGTCCGGAGCGTCGGGACGAAGGCGAGGCTCACGGTCGCGAGCCAGACCGCCAGCAGATAGATCGAGAGCACCATCGTCTGGGCGGGCGCGACGCTCCAGACGACGCCGCCGAA
Source organism: Amaricoccus sp. W119 (assembly GCF_047275745.1). Lineage (NCBI taxonomy): Bacteria > Pseudomonadati > Pseudomonadota > Alphaproteobacteria > Rhodobacterales > Paracoccaceae > Amaricoccus > Amaricoccus sp. W119. The sequence goes on from NZ_JBKQWU010000011.1 coordinate 12,333, forward strand.
GCACCAGCAGAGATAGCCGAGATAGATCCAGTCGTGCATCGCGACGCGCATCTCGGGAGCGAGCCCTTCGGCCCGCCAGAGCGCCGTCAGCCCGACGACCACGCCGCCCGCGGCGACGAGCAGGAGATTGCCGAGCTTGATCGGGATCGCTTCCGGCTGGTGCGCTTCGAGAAGGAAGATCGCGATCAGGAACGCGGTATTGAGCGCGGTCGCGACACGGACGAAATCCGCCGACCCTTGCCCCGAGGTCAGAGCAGCATCACTCATCCCGGCTCCACGAACCCCGCGCGGATTTCACGCGCCCACCACGAACACGAGTGTCGCGGATGGATGTCCCGGTGGCAAGATGAATGCCGCGCCCGCCAGACCATCCGCGCGCCCTGTCACCGAAACGCGCGTGACAAGAACGCTGACCCCTCCCATCAACACCCCACATGCTACGCCGGAACCTCGTGCACGGGAAGTAATTATCGGAGCTTCCTCCCGCGAGCAGGCATATCGGCGCTCTCGCCGGTATCGCTCCACTTCCACGATACACGAAAATCTCCCGATCAATCTGCGATGGCGAATTCTTCCACCCGCTGGGCCGCGAAGAAACGCCGGATCTCGGCTTCGTCCATCGCCGGCGCGCCGGGCGGGCCGGAACGGACGGAATGGATGAATTTCTTGTTCATTTCGAGCAGGCGCGCCGGCGCGGCGGGGAGGCCGCGCCAGGCCGCGCCGACCGGATGATCGCCGCTTGCAAGATCCCCCAGCCGGTAGCCCGCCGCCCGGGCGATCAGCGAGAAGATGTGGTCCTCCTCGAGACCCGCGTCCATCAGGCTGTCATGCGCGAGGCCCACACGCGCGCGAATGTCGCGGATGGCACGCGCGTTCCAGAGATAGAAGCCGCCGAGACAGTGCTCGCCCAAAACGTAGCCATTCGAGCGCGCCGCCCGCATGAGCTTCCTGACCGTGCGCGAAGCCTCCGGCACCGTCACGCGTCCGACGGTCGCGAGATAGGTCAGCCGCCGCGCCGGCGCCGTGAATCCGCGCGACTTGCCCATGCAGTCGACGTGATGGCTGCCCGCGATCGCAACCTGCGGATTCTCATCGAAATACCGCATCGCCGCCAGATCGCCCCCACGTCCGATCACCAACCCGTCGTCGTCGAGCCGCAGGATCAGGTCGCAGGTGGATGTATCGAGCAGATATTCGATCGCTCCGGCGAGATTGAGGTAGAGCCGGCCGGATTTTCCGGAGAGCCCGCGGGACGCCACCACCGCGACCCCGGGCCGGCCGAGCGCCACCTGGTCGGGGACGCCCTTGCGCCCGTTGTCGAGCAGGAGAACGGCGGTCGGCACACTGGCGTAGTGGAGCACGCTGTCGACCGTATCGGCGAGGAACTTCGGGTCCGCGTCGGGGCCGACTGGAATCAGAGCCACGACTGGGCAGTCTTTCATCTCTCGCCTCCCGATGGCCGGCACCGCGCGCGCCCGACTATGCTGGGTGGTGGCCGAAAAGATCGTCGCGGCGAGCAAAAACCGGAACGTCGGCCACGGAAGTTCCACCGTTTACTTCGGTGGTCAGAATATCATTTTCTTATCGGGGCGCGTGCCGATCATGTCGCCGCGCTGCCAAACTGCGCGTCAGCCTATCATACCGACCGGCGGCCGCTCAACTTCAATGTTCGCAGGCGCACCCAACACCGCCACCCGGATGCTTCGCGGGTGGCGGTGCGTGCGGGAAAGATCGTCTCCCGGTTTCAAAAGCGAGCCCCCGGGGCGACTCGCGATCAGAGCAGATCTTCGTCGAAGGCGAAGACCTGCTCCGCCCCCTCGCGGATCGCCGGCAGTTCGGCGGCGGCACGGGGAAGGACATGGGCCATGTAGAAGCGGGCGAGGCCGACGCGGGCCTGCCACCAGGGATCGTTCTCGCCCTTGTCGATCTCCGCCTGCGCCGCCGAGGCGGCCCGGGCGAGCGCCTGGCCGCCGGCGAGCGTGCCCAGCAGCATGAGGAACGGAACCGATCCGGCGAAGGCGCGCCGGGGGTCGCCTCGCCCCGCCGCCACCAGCGCCTCGACGGCGCGCGCGGCGGTGTCGGCCGCCTCGACCAGCGCCGCGCCTTCCGCGGCCAGCGGACCATCGGCGAGCGCCCTGCCCTCTCCCGCGACCTCGGCGATGAACTCGCCCACCGCCGCGCCGCCGTCGCGGAGGACGTTGCGCCCGACCAGCGCGTTCGCCTGGATCGCCGTGGTTCCCTCGTAGATCGAGGTGATCCGACTGTCGCGCCAGTGCTGGGCGGCGCCGGTTTCCTCGATATAGCCCATGCCGCCATGGACCTGGACGCCGAGCGAGGCGAGTTCGATCCCCGTCTCGGTGCTCCAGCCCTTGGCGACGGGCGTCAGCAGATCGACACGCCTGCGCGCCGCCGCGCGGACCTCCGGATCGGGATGGGCATGGGAGATGTCGGTATCGGCGCCGACGCGGTAGATGAGGCCGCGCATCGCCTCGATCCGCGCCTTCATGCTCATGAGCAGCCGCCGCACGTCCGGATGCTCGACGATCCCGACCGGCCCGCCCGTCCAGCCGACCGGCTTGCCCTGCCGGCGCTCGCGCGCATAGGCGCGAGCCTGCTGATAGGCGCGCTCGGCGATCGCCAGCCCCTGCAGGCCGACACCGAGTCGGGCGTGGTTCATCATCGCGAACATGTATTCGAGGCCCCGGTTCGGCTCCCCGACCAGTTCCCCGAGCGCCCCGCCCTTCTCGCCGAAGGCGAGCACCGCGGTCGGGCTCCCGTGAATGCCGAGCTTGTGCTCCAGCGAGACGCAGGCGACATCGTTCGGCGTGCCGTCTTCCAGCACCTTGGGCACGATGAAGAGCGAGATGCCCTTCACGCCTTCCGGCGCGTCGGGCAGCCGGGCGAGGACGAGATGGATGATGTTCTCGGCCAGGTCGTGATCGCCATAGGTGATGAAGATCTTCTGCCCGGTGATCCGGTAGTGGTCGCCCTCCGGTACGGCCCGGGTCCGGACCGCGGCGAGATCCGATCCGGCGAGCGGTTCCGTCAGGTTCATCGTGCCGGTCCATTCGCCGGACACCATGTTGGGCAGGAACCGCGCCTTCTGATCGTCGGAACCGTAGGTGTTGATCGCGTTGGTGGCGCCCTGGGTCAGCATCGGACAGAGCGAGAAGGCGAGATTCGCCGCCGCCCACATCTCCTGCACCGCGAGGTTCAGCACGCCCGGCAGCCCCATTCCACCGTATTCCGTCGGATAGGACAGGCCGTTCCAGCCGCCCTCGATCAGCGTTCCCCAGGCGCCGCTCCAGCCCGGAGTGGTTCTCACACCCGCGTCGGTGAGCTTCGCCCCATCGAGATCGCCGACCCTGTTGAGCGGCGCGAGCACGCCCGAGGCGATCTTGCCGGCCTCCTCCAGAATGCTGTCCGTGAGGTCGGGGGTCGCTTCCTCGTAGCCGGGCAGGCGCGCGAGATCGGGCAGGCCCGCGAGCGCGTCGAGCGCGAAGCGGATCTCCCGAAGCGGCGGCGTGTAATCGGTCATGGTCTCGGTCCTTGAGCAGAAAGGGGGTTCCGGCGGGTATTGGCCCTGCGGTCGTTCATCGCGTCATCGCGCCCCGGCGGCGCCGGGGCGGATCGGACGGTGCATCGCCGCGTCGCGCCGCTTCCATCGCATCTCGCCATGCGCCGCGGCCCTCCGATCGGGACCGAGGGTATCCGGGGATTGTGTTGTCATTGTCGGCTCCTCCTCGTTGGCTCTTCGGCCGCCGGCGCTGTCCTTGAGTCGGGCGATGGTCTCCGCGCCATCGCTGCCGGCCGTCCGCGCCGAACACCTTGCCCGCTCATCTACGCGCGCGAGTGTTGCGCAGGCTTTGCAGAATTCCAACGAATTGTAACGGGGCGATCCGCCCCGTTCCCGGACGAGGCGATTCGGCCTACCTTGGCCTTCGCCCCTCAGCCCCCGCGGAGAACACGAATGCCCCTCGAATCCCCCCTGACTTCGAGAGCGCCCCGCTCAGGGGATGATGATGCGAGGCTTCGGACCATCACCGACGCCCTCCCGGTCGGAATCGCCTATGTCGATCAGGACAAGTACTACCGTTTCGCCAACCAGCGCTTCGCCGCGGCCTATGGACTTTCGGTCGAAGCGATCGTCGGCAAGCACGCGGACGAATTCATCTGGCGCGACGCGATGGAGCTTGGCGATCCGTTCTTCACCGCCGCCCATTCGGGCGAGGCGGTGGACTTCACGCATCCCGCGCGCCACGCCGACGGAAGACTGCTGACCGTCCGCACCTTCCTGCGCCCCGATATCGGCGCGGACGGAACCGTGCACGGCTTCTATGTCTGGTCGATCAACATCACCAAGCAGAAATCGGCGGAGGCGGCGCTCCTGCAGGCGCAGAAGATGGACGCGGTCGGTCAGCTCGCGAGCGGGATCGCGCATGATTTCAACAATCTCCTGGCGATCATTCTTGGAAACCTGCTGCCGCTCCGCGACGGGGACCTGGACGCCGCGCTGCTCGAGGACTATATCGAGCCCGCGATCCGCGCCTCCGAACAGGGCGCGAAGCTCACGGCGCAGTTGCTCGCGATCGCGCGCCGCCAGCCGCTCCGGCCGGAGCGCGTCGATGTCGAGGAATGCGTCGACAACCTGCTGAAACTCATGCGCCGCACGCTGCCGCCCTCGATCGGCCTCTCGCTCGACCGGAGGGGGTCGCCCGCGCCGCTTCATATCGACCGGGCGCAGTTCGAGACCGTGCTCATGAACCTCTGCCTCAACGCGCGCGACGCGATGCCCGAGGGTGGCGATATCCGGGTCGAGATCGACTATCCATCCGCCCCCGAGGAGGCCGACGAGGGCCGCCAGGTCCGGATCGTCGTGGCGGATACCGGTTCGGGCATGGACCCGGCCACGGCGGCGCAGATCTTCGAACCGTTCTTCACCACGAAGGGCACCGGCAAGGGGACGGGGCTCGGTCTCAGCATGGTCTGGGGATTCGTGCGACAGTCCCGCGGGACGATCGACGTGGAGAGCGCGCCGGGCGCGGGCACGCGGTTCACGATCCGCCTGCCGGCGGCGCCGGAAGTCCCGGCGGACACCCGACCGGCCGGGACGCCGGCCGCGGGCCGCGGCCTCGTCCTGGTGGTCGATGACAATCACGACCTGCGCCAGACGCTCTGCCGCCAGTTGACGCGGCTCGGCTATTCGGTGCTCGACGCCGAGAACGGCGAGGAGGCGCTGGAGCTTGTCGAGGGGGTGACCGAGTTGCGCGCCCTCATCAGCGACGTGGTGATGCCCGGCATGTCGGGCTTCATGCTCGCGCGCACCGCCCAGCGCTTGCGCCCCGACCTCAGAATCGTCCTAATGACCGGATACGATGGCGCCGCCCAGGCGGATCGGGAAGGACTTGCCCTGCCCGTCCTGGCGAAGCCCTTCGACCCCCGAGCGCTGGTCCGCGCGATCGAGGCGGGCGGGGAGGACAACGGACCGGCCTGAGCCGGCGGGGGGAGGAATACGACATGGCCACGGCGCGTCCACTCGTGCTGGTGCTCGAAGACGACGCCGACCTCGCCGCGACACTGACCCGGACCTTTCGCGAGCATGGGTTCGACGCCGAATCGCTCGGACTCGTACGCGACCTGGAACGGCGGCTGACCCAGGTGCGGCCGGCGATCTGCATTCTCGACATGAACCTGCCGGACGGGCCGAGCCTCGACGTGATCGGCCGCCGGCTGAAGGCCGACGCGATCCCCGCGATCGCGATGAGCGGGGTCTGGACCGAGGTCTCCGACCGGGTACTCGGGCTCGAGATGGGGGCGGATGATTACCTGCTGAAACCGGTCGATCCGCGCGAACTGGTCGCGCGCGTGCGCGCCGTGCTGCGCCGGTCGGAGAACGCCGTGGTGGCGGAGGCGACCGTGGCGCGGTTCGGCGGCTGGACCGCCGATTTCCGCGCGCATCGCCTGATCGCGCCCGACGCCACCGAGGTCGAGCTCAGCGCGAGCGAGGTCCGGCTGCTGCGCGCCCTCGCCGCCCGCCCGCGCCGGGTCCAGACGCGCGAGTCGCTCATGGAGGGCGAGGACGGGACCGGCGCCATCGCCTTCGACCGGAGCATCGATGTGCGCGTCTCGCGACTGCGCGCCAAGCTCCGGGAGGACCCGCGCAACCCCAGGATCATCAAGACGATCTACGGCGCCGGATACATGTTCGCCCCGAGCGTGGACTGGAGTCACGACGACGGTGGAGGCGGGGAAAGCTAGCCGAACAGCCTGACGAGTCCCAGCGTGAGGATCGGAAAGGCGATCAGCACCGCGATCCGGATGATATCGCTGATCAGGAACGGGAGCACGCCGCGGAAACTCTCCGTCATCGGAACGTCGCGCGCCATCCCGTTGATGACGAAGACATTCATGCCGACCGGGGGCGTGATCAACCCGACCTCCACCACGACGACGGCGAGGATGCCGAACCAGATCAGCGTATCCTCCCGCGGCATCCCGAAGTCGAGGCCTCCGATGATCGGGTAAAAGATCGGGATCGTCAGCAGCAACATCGACATCGAATCCATCACGCAGCCGAGCGCGAGATAGAGCAGCAGCATCGCAAGCAGCACCCACATCGGCGACAGGCCGGAGTCCGAGATCGCCGTCGCGGCCAGCATCGGCGTCCGGGTCTGGGCGAGGAAGGCGTTGAAGGTCTCGGCGCCGAGCAGGATCAGAAAGATCATCGCCGAGGTGCCGGCCGTGCCGCGCAGGCAGGCGAGCACCCCCGGAAGCCGCATGCCGCCGCGCAGGACCGCGAGCACGCCGGTCCCGAAGGCGCCGACCGCCGCCGCCTCGGTCGGAGTGAACCAGCCGCGGTACATGCCGACGATGACCAGCGCGAAGATCAGCGCCAGCGGCCAGGTCTCCCTGAGCGTGACCAGCCGCTCGCGCCAGGACGCGCGCGGCCCCGCCGGCGCCTCGTCCGGCCAGATCCGCGCGTAGATCGCGACGGCGGCGATATAGCCCGCGGCGGCGAGCACCCCCGGAACCATGGCGGCGACGAACATCTTCGCGATGTTCTGCTCCGCCATCAGCGCGTACAGCACAAGGATGACCGAGGGCGGGATCAGGATGCCGAGCGTGCCGCCCGCCGCGAGCGATCCCGTGGAGAGCGCGCCCGAATAGCGGTGCCGCCGCATCTCCGGCAGGGCGACGCGGGCCATGGTCGCGGCCGTGGCGAGCGAACTGCCGCAGATCGCGCCGAAGGCGGCGCAGCCGCCGATCGAGGCCATCGCAAGCCCGCCCCGCCTGTGACCGAGGAACGCCGCCGCGGTCCGGTAGAGCGCGCGGCTCATCCCCGCCTGGGTCGCGAACTCGCCCATCAGCACGAAGAGCGGGATCACCGACAGCGAATAGGTCGAGAACTGGTAGTAGGTCGAGGTCTTCAGGAAGGCGAGCAGCGGCGTGAAGCCGGAGTAGAGCCCGTAGCCGCCAATCCCCACGGCCAGCATCGCGACACCTATCGGCACCCGGATCGCCATGAGCGCGAGGAGCGCGGCGAATCCCGTCAGCCCGGCGGCGATCCCGCTCATGCCCGCGCCGCCCGCAGATGGCCGATCATCGTCGCGGCGCAGCTGAGCGTCAGAAGCGCCATCGCGGGCAGGACGACGATGAAGCTCCACCAGATCGGAATCCGCAGCACCATCGACTGTTCGCCATAAAGCCGCATCTCCATGCCGCCATGAACCAGCCGCCAGAGGAGGAGCGCCGCGATCAGCAGATAGATGAGATCTCCGAGGGCTTCGAGGAGATGGTTCACGCGCGGGCCCGAACGCTGGGTGAAGAAATCGACCAGCACGTTGCCACCGGTGATCTGGCACCACGGCAGGAAGCAGAAGATGGTCACCGCGCTGGCGATCTCCACCAGTTCGAAATCGCCGGGGATCGGACGGCCGACGACGCCGCGGAGCGTCACGCTGGCGACGATGACGAACATCATCGCCAGCAGTGTGAGGCCCCCCAGCCCCGCGAAGACGCGGGCGAGGACGGCGATCCAGTTCGGGACCGGCACGCGATGCGCGTGCTCGGTCGGGCTGTCCGGTTCGACCATACCGTCCTCCATGTCTCGCCTGCTCAGCTGCCTCCGGCCGCGTTCAGCATCGCGCGTGCGTCCTCGAGCATCGTGGCGCCATCATGTCCGGCTCCTTCCATCGCCGCGACCCAGGCATTTACCACCGGCCGCGTCGCCTCGACCCAGGCCGCGACATCGGCCTCGGGGACTAGATGGACCGTACCGCCGGCGTCGAGCGCCTTCTGGCGCTCGGTCGCCTCGGCCTCGTCGAGCACCCGGCCGGCGATCTCGGCGAGGGCCGCGCCGGAATTGGCGTCGACCACCGCCTTCAGGTCATCGGGCAGGCCCTCGTAGACCGCCCGGTTCATCACCAGCGCCATGACCGAAGTCGCCATGCCGCCGTTCTCCTCGCCGAATTCCGTATGATCCTTCGCCATCGTCTCGATACGGAGCGAGCCGAAGACCTCCCAGGGAACCACCGCGCCGTCGATCACGCCCGTCGTCAGCGCCTGCGGCACTTCCGGCACCGGCATGCCGACCGCGGTCGCGCCGAGCGCGTTCAGCCCGTCGGTCATCGGACGCGAGGGCGCGCGGATCTTCAACCCGCCGAGATCGCCGAGGCTCGCGACCGCCTTGTCCCGCGTGTGGATCTTGTAGGCCGCGGGCGCGTGCAGCACGAGCGGATGCACGCTCGAAAGCTCGTCGGCGAGGTACTTGGCCTGAAACCGCTGCAGCGCGTTCGTCGTCTCGGCCGCCGTTCCGGCCATGAACGGCAGTTCGAAGACCTCGGCGATCGGGAACCGCCCGGGCGTGTAGCCGAGAAGCGTCCAGGCCACGTCCACGATCCCGTCGCGCGCCTGGTCGAAAAGCTGCGGCGGCTTGCCGCCGAGCTGCATCGCCGGGTAGATCTCGACGTCGATCCTGCCGCCCGACTGTTCCTCCACGGCGGCCGCCCAGGGCTCCAGCAAACCCGTCTGGACGGGCGCCTCGGCGGAGAGGAAATGGTGCAGGCGCAGCGTGACATCCTGGGCCGCGGCGCCCCCCGCCGTCGCGACGGCGGCGATGGCGGCGAACATGATCGTCTTCATGGGTCTGATCCTCCTTGAGCGCGAACCGCACGGCCGGAACGCACGGCCGATCGCCGATGCGCGGCGAGTTTTCTTTCCTGGCGCGGGTTCGGGACATCCCGGCGGAACGCGGTCCGCACGGCCAGGCCAATGGTCGGACATGCGAATCCCTCCCCGGTCTCGTTTCGGGGAGCATCACACCAGAACGCACGGATTTGAAAGTGTCTTGAGCGGGAGCCGCGCGAACCGACGGCTGCGTCACGCGAAAAGGGCCAGCCGGAATTCCGGCTGACCCTCGCATTCAATCTCGGACCCGCGACCTGGGCCGTCAGGCACCCCGGGCGGCGAAGGAGCCCGGCTCGTCCTGCGCCGCGCCACCGATCCAGTCGTGTTTCGGCTCGACGCAGGACACGCGGATCGCATCGCGCTGCTCCGCCAGAACCTCCAGGCTGCGCGCGATGGCAAGCCGCATCGGCAGCGGCTCGGGCAGGGTCGCGAGATAGCGCGTCTCGACCGAATAGTCATGCGCGACGCCATCCTCGAACCGCGGATTGTAGCGGTTGCGCGAGACCCGGACGTTGAGGCCGAGCCGGTTGCCTTCGAGCCGCACCATCTCCGCCAGTTCGTTGATCGCGTAGACCTTCGGGCAGTTGTTGATGATGCGATGGCTTCCCGGCGCGCAGGGCGCATCGGCGAGCGAGACCAGGGCGCCGATGCAGTGTTCGAGCGTCATGATGCCCGAGGTCTGCGTGCCGAGCCCGTAGACGGTGAGCGGCAGGCCGGCGAGCGCCTGAACGCAGAAGCGGTTCAGCACCGTGCCGAGCACCTCGTCATAGTCGAAGCGGGTATGCAGGCGCTCGTCGGTCATCGTCCGCTCGGTCATCGCGCCGAAGACGGTCGACTGCATCACATCGGTGATCCTGAGCCCCCATTTGCGCGCGGCGAGGCCGGCGAAATTGCCGTCATTGATCTTGGTGATGTGATAGAAGTCGTCGCTCGCCCGCGGGAAGGGCATCGGCGCGGCGGAGGTCTTGCCGCCGCAAGACATGACCGCGTTGCCTTCCGGAATGTCGAGGCCCGCCTTGGCATAGGCCCCGAAACTGCCGAGCTTCACGATATGGCAGTCCGGGTGATGTTCCTTCACCAGCCAGATCAGGTTCAGGAACCCGACCTCGTTGTTGGTGACGGTCTCGATGCATTCTTTGAGCCCGAGCATCGAATAGGGCGCCGCGCGCTGATGGGCGAGGTGATAGATGACCTCGGGGCGGATCGACGCCATGAAAGCGGTCATCTGGTCGGGATCGGCCGAGTCGAGTTCGACATGGGAAAGGTTGTCGAGCCCGAAGACCTCCCGATAGGCCGCGATCCGCTCCGGCAACGGCCGGATCGGCAGGAGCGAGCCCGCTCCGAGGCCCTCCGCGTGCCGGCGTGTAAGATAATTGTCGACGATCAGAACCTTCGCGCGGGGACGCGAGGTCGCCAGCTCGAGCGCCAGCGGCCAGCCTATGTAGCCGTCCCCTCCGAAAACAACGATATCAGCCATTTGCCACCCAATCCCCTTCGCCGGCGATGCGCCGGCACCCTCGCAATGAACCGCGCATCGGCTGCTCCCATGGAGCGATGGGCGTGTTCGGACCTCGTTCCGCGCGGAAGATTCTCGCGCCCGCGCGCCGATTTCGGGGACGTTTCCGGCCTGGAACCTCCGGGCCGAAGGGCCCGACTCCCGGTGAACCGATTTGCGAATGAGCGACCGGGACCCTTCGATCCGCCGGTATCCCTCGCCGCGCCGCGCGCCGTCTGGACACGGCGGCCGCGCATCGTCGGTGCGCGCGACATTCCCCCGGAAGACCGATGAAATGCTCGCCGTTCTGGCACGCCACCCGCGACCGCCCCCGCATGCAACCTGACGCTGAAACCGTTGAAGTTTCGTGTATGCGCCACGAAATGGCGCCGCGTCGGCCCCGACTCCGATGCGCGCGGCGCGAAAGGCCGGGCGTTGACCGGCACGGCGTTTTCGCCCATGCCATCGGCGCGGCCGAGCCCGGCAAGCCCGGATCGGCGGTCACGGAACTATCGCGGGGGAGAGACACGAATGACGATCCGCCTTCTGCTCGTCGGCTGCGGCAACATGGGCCATGCGATGCTGGCGGGCTGGATGAACATGCCCGACGCACCCGAGGTGACGGTCGTCGAACCGGCCGATGCGCTCAGGGAAAGGGCCGCGGCCACGGGGGCCGTCGCGGTCGCCTCGGCGGCGGAGCTCCCGGCGGATTTCGCACCCGAGGCGGTGATCCTCGCGGTGAAGCCGCAGATGATGGGAAAGGTGCTTCCCGATTACGCGCGGTTCGGGGAGGCGTGTTTCGTCTCGATCGCCGCCGGAACGACGATGGCGGCGCTGACCGGGGGGCTCGGCGAGGCGGCCATCGTGCGCTGCATGCCGAACACCCCGGCGGCGATCGGCCGGGGCGTCTTCGGCTTCACCGCGAACGACCGGACGACGCCGGAGCAGCGCGCGCTCGTGCGCCGGCTGCTGGAGCCGGCGGGCACGGTCTTCGAAGTCGGGGACGAGGCGATGATCGACCGGATCACCGCCGTCTCGGGCTCCGGCCCCGCCTATCTCTTCCATTTCATCGAGGCGCTGGCCGCCGCGGCGAAGGCGATCGGCCTGCCCGATGACGTGGCCGTCGAGGCGGCGCGCCAGACCGTCTTCGGCGCGGCGGCGCTGGCGGAATCGTCTCCCGAGGATGCCGAGACGCTGCGAAAGGCGGTGACGAGCCCCGGCGGCACCACCGCCGCCGCGCTCGGTGTGTTGATGGAAGACGACCGCCTGACGCGGCTGATGACCCAGGCGGTCGAGGCGGCCTTCGTTCGCGCAGAAGAGCTGGGCCGGGACTGAGGTCTTCGGGGCCGAGCGTGGCCACGGCTGAGCGTGTCCGCGGCCGGGTGGCGCGGGTGGGTTTTGGGCGCGGGTTGGTTGCGCGCCCCTGCCCCTCTCAGAGCAGCTTCTTGAGGTTGACGCCCGGGTCGGCGAGCGCCTGCGGGTCGGGGGTGGCGCGTCGGGCGATCAGCATCTCGGCGAGGCGGATCTCCTTGGCGACCGCGTTGCCGGGGCCGATGCCCGAGGCCGAGAGGAGCCGGCCGTCAGGGGCGAGGTGGAAGATCAGGAAGGCCCCGTCCTTGCCCTCGCGCCGCACATGGCTTCCCGCGCCGTCGGCGAGCCCCGCGATCTGCAGCGTCAGGTCGTACTGGTCCGACCAGAACCACGGCACCGCCGAGACCGTCTCACCCGCGCCCAGCATGTTGCGCGCCGCGAGGCCGCCCTGTTCCTGCGCGCTGCGCCAGCTTTCGAGCCGCACCCGCCGGCCGTCATAGAGCGGCATCGGCACCGAGCAGCAATCGCCCGCCGCGAAGATGTCCGGGTCGGAGCTTGCCAGCGTCGCATCGACCGCGACGCCGTTCTCGAGCGCGAGACCCGCTTCCTCCGCGAGTTCGACATTGGGCATCGCGCCGATGCCCACGACGATGAGGTCGGCCGGAACCAGGCTTCCATCGGCGAGGACGACGCCCGCCCCCTCGATCCCGGCGACGCGGGCGCCGGTCAGGATGCGCGCGCCCTCGGCGGCGTGACGCTCGTGCAGCACGGCGGCGATCTCCTCCGGCACCGCGCGGCTCAGGAGCCGGGGCAAGGCCTCGATCACCGTGACCTCGGCGCCGAGCCTGCGCGCCGAGGCCGCGAGTTCGAGCCCGATGAAGCCGCCGCCGATCACCGCGAGCCGCTTGCCCGGACCGAGCGCGGCGCGGATGCGGGCGGCGTCGTCGAGCGTACGCAGCGTGACGACATTCGGAGCCTCCGCGCCCCGGTCATTCCCTGGAAGCGGCCGGGGCCGCGCGCCGGTCGCGATCAAGAGCCGCTCGTAGGGCAGTTCCGAACCGTCGTCGCAGACGACCGTCTTGCGCGCCCGGTCGATCGCATGCGCCTTGCGCGACCGGCGGAACGCGATCCCCGCCTCGGCGAGCCGCTCGGCGCCGCCTATCCCCTTCGGAACCGGCGTCTCGGCGAGGATCGCATCCTTCGAGAGCGGCGGCCGCTCATAGGGATCATGCGCCTCCGCGTCGAGAAGCGTCACAGGCCCCGCGTAGCCCGCCTCCCGCAACGCCAGCGCCGCCCGCGCCCCGCACTCCCCGGCGCCAACGATCACCATGCCGGTCATGACCGCCTCCCCGACTGGCCGGAAGCGGCGCGGTGGGATTGAACTGCGCGGGAACGGAACATGGCTCTCCTCCGGTGGATGCTGTTTCGGGCTTGCCGGGAAATGTGTCAGGAAGACGTTCGGGCATAGATCGGGCCCGCCAATCGCGGGCTTCGAAAAAAAGCCGGGCCCCGCGGGGCCCGGAGGTGGAGGTTAGAATGGTGGGTGACGGGTGACGGACGGTCAGCCGATCCGGATCCGGACCTCGCCATCGACCACCTCGGCCGGGTAGGTCCGGAGATCCTTGCAGGCGGGAAGCCTGATCGCTTCCCCGCTGCGGTAGTCGAAGGCCCCGGAATGATTCGGGCATTCGACCTCGTAGTCCATCACCAACCCGTCGGCGAGGTGGATCGCCTCGTGGGTGCAGAGGCCGTCCGTGCACCAGACACTGTCATCGGGGGCGCGGTAGAGGGCGAAGGTCTTGGTGCCGTGGTCGAAGCGCAGGGCGCCTTCCTGTTCGATATCGTCGAGCTGACAGGCGGTGATCCAGGTCATGGCGGCGACGGTCATTGCGCGGCCTCCTTGGTCGGATTGGCGGCTGCCTTGCGGGCCTGGGCCTCGGCGATCTTCGCCTTGCGCTGCCGGAACCGCTCCTGCATCCGCGCGTCGCCTTCCTTGGAGCCGTCGTGCCAGGTGCCGAACCACTTGTCGAGCGGGATCAGGGCGTCGCCGTAGTTCACCTCGAAGTACTTGTGGTGCAGGTAGTGGGCATAGGCGTGGCTGTCGAAGGACTTGTCATCGCCGACTTCCACCTTGTCGAAGCCGACATGGCCCGGGATCGCGCCGAAGGCGGCGTAGTTCAGCTGGTAGAGCGCGATGATCGGGTTCGACGGGATGATGAGGTGGTAGAACATCGTCGAGAAGTAGAGCAGGTGCTCGATCGGATGCATCGAGAGCGAGGACCAGGGCGACGGGTTGATCGAGTTGTGGTGAACCGAATGCACCCACTTGTAGAGGAACGGCGTGTGGATCAGCCGGTGGATGCAGAAGAAGTGGAACTCATGGATGATCGGCACGGCGAGCGCGAGGGCGGCGAGATAGACCGGATGATCGGCGAAGCTCAGCCAGGGGGCATAGCCGTTGGCGAAGGCCCAGAGCACGATCACCTCGATCGCGGTCCAGATCGTCACACCCGAGAGGAAGGTGCGCAGGATATTGTCGAAGTTCTGGCTCTGGAACCAGAAGACGCTGTTCTTCGACTCGGAGGGGAATTTCCCGTTGTACTTGAACCGGTTCTCCTGCCGCTTCAGCACGTAGAGATGAAGCTCGAAGGCCCCGAAGAAGAGGAAGGTCAGGACCGCGTTCACCGCGTAGAGCCAGAAGGCCCAGCCGAAGGAGAGCGTCTGCATCGTCTCGACGGAGGGGATGATCCAGGCCCAGTAGGCGACCGCCGAGATCGCGAAGATGATGTTCCACGGGAAGAAGTAGTGCGGAATCCACTTCAGGAAGGCCTTGAAGTCGAAGGGCAGCTGGAACACCGGCGCGAGCGTCAGCGGCTCGTTCGGGGCCCAGTCGCCGCGCTTGTTTCTCTTTCCGTACTGCAGGTCGTCCATGGCGTTCTCCTCCGCGCCGGGTGGAGAAGACTAGGCGTCCGCCGCCGGCGCGGGATCATCCCCCGCCGGTTGAGCTCCCATCCGAGGTTTCCGCCGGCCAGTCTCCTCGCCGTCCGGACAACCCAGGGGGGCGTCACCTCCCGTCTTCGTTGCCAGCCATTGATACGCGTCCGAGCCCCGCGAATCCACGAGTCCCTTGATCAGATCTGATCAAAGGCTCTCGGCGGTCACCGTCACGAAACGGATGGGTCGCGTGTCCGGCTCCATGTCGAGGAGCCCGATTCGACGCAGCATGAGGTCGAGCGCGCGGCGGGCCTGCGCCTCGGGTGCCTGATCGAGCACCACGTCGACATATCCCTCGCGCAGCGCCGGTTCCGTCGCCTCGCTGAGTTCATGCCCGACGACGAAAAGCTCGCGCCCGCGCGGATGCCGCCTCAGCGCCTCGACGAGCCCGGTATTGGCGCCCCCGGCGTTGTAGAGCCCGACGAGATCCGGCCAGAGGTTGAAGGCCTCGAACAGCCGGTCGCCCGCGAGCCGCCGGTCGTCATGCGAGAAGCCGATCCAGCGGAACACGAGCCCCTCCGGCGCATGCGCCGCCATGTAGTCGGCGAAGCCCCGCATCCGCGCCCGGTGCACCTCGTAGATATGGTGCGAGATCGCGATCACCGTTCCCGGCCGCCGCTCCATCCGGGCGATGAACATCGCGGCGCTCCGCCCGGCCGCGTAATTGTCGATGGCGATGAGTTCGCCGATCCTCTCGTGCGCGCGCGTCACGACATGCACGATCGGCATGCCGGGAGGGAGACCGGCGACGGCCGCCCGGATGCTCGGATGGTCGGGCACGGCGAGGATCATGCCCGCGCGACGCTGCTCCCGCGAGGCGATCCGCTTCGCGATGCTCTCGGGATCGGCCTCCTTCAGAAAGGTCCGATGCACGCGCACCGTCGGATCGAGCGTCGCCGCGATCCGCTCGAAGGCGCGCGAGAGGCGGTGGTAGAAATCCGTCTCCGGCCGCACCAGCAGCACCTCTACCCTGAGAAGGCCCCGGTGCACCTCCGGCAGCCGCCGGGGATAGTCGAGCGCGCGCGCCGCGGCGACGACCTTCTCGACCGTCGGGGGCCTGACGCCGCCCCGGCCGTTCAGCACGCGCTCCACCGTCGCGGTGCTCACCCCGGCATGGCGTGCGATGTCGCTGAAGGTCGGCCTGGTCAAGATATTCGCTCCCGCTCCCCCGATCGCCATTAGAGCCGAGCGGCGCCGTGACGGAAAGGGAGCGGGATCGGACAGGTCGAAGAATTTCGTTGCCCGAATCATCGAGTTTGGGCATAAGCAATCTCACATCACGTCACGCCGGGAGAAGGCGGGGAGACCCGCCGCCGAAGGAGCAACCGCCCCGGAAACTCTCAGGTCCAAGGACCGGCGTTGGCGAAACACTCCGGAAAGCGGCCCGAAAGGCCCACCGAAGGAGAAAACCCGAGGGTCCGAGACCCGAAGGTGAAACTCTCAGGTCCAAGGCACGGAGGGGGCACCGCGGCGAGGACGCCGCAGTCTTGGAGTGTGACTCATGACCCGTATCGCTGTCATCGGTGCCGGTGTGACCGGCCTCACCACCGCCTATGAACTTCTCGACCGCGGTTTCGAGGTGACGGTCTTCGACCGCCACCGCTACGCCGCGATGGAGACGAGCTTCGCCAACGGCGGCCAGCTCTCCGCCTCCAACGCCGAGACCTGGACCCAGTGGGGCACGGTGCTGAAGGGGCTGAAGTGGATGCTTTCGGCCGACGCGCCGCTCCTCGTGAACCCGGCGCCGACGATCCACAAGATCCGCTGGATGATGGAGTTCCTGTCGAACATCCCGTCCTACAAGTCGAACACGGTCGAGACCGTGAAGCTCGCCATCGCGGCGCGGAACGTGCTCTTCGAAATGGCCGAGCGTGAGGGGATCGACTTCGACCTGGAACGGCGCGGCATCCTGCACTTCTACTCCAAGGAGAAGGACTTCAAGCACGCGCGCATGGTGAACGGCCTGCTGAAGCAGGGCGGACTCGACCGCCGCGAGGTGACGCCCGGCGAGATGCGCGATCTCGAGCCGGCGCTGCACGGCGACTTCGTGGGCGGCTTCGTCACCGAGAGCGACAGCTCGGGCGACATCCACAAGTTCACCGTCGGGCTGTCTCGCGCCTGCGAGCGTCGCGGGGCCGACATGCGGTTCGGAACCGAAGTGAACGACGTGACGACGATCGAGGGCGGCGTACGCGTGGTGACGCCGCTGACGAGCGAGACCTTCGACGGCGTCGTCGTCGCGGCCGGCGTTCGCAGCCGGTCCCTGGCGAAGGCGCTCGGCGACCGGGTGAACATCTATCCGGTGAAGGGCTACTCGATCACCGTGCAGCTTCCGGACGCGGAAAGCCAGGCCGCCGCGCCCTGGATCAGCCTGCTGGACGACCGGGCGAAGATCGTGGCGAGCCGCTTCGGTGCGGATCGTTTCCGCATCGCCGGCACCGCCGAATTCAACGGCGCCAACAAGGACATCCGCGCCGACCGGATCCAGCCGCTGGTGGAATGGTGCCAGAAGCATTTCCCCGGCGTCTCCACCGAGCAGGTGGTGCCCTGGGCGGGCCTGCGCCCGATGACCCCCTCGATGCTGCCCCGTGTCGGCCGCGGCAAGGCGAAGGGTGTCTTCTACAACACCGGCCACGGCCATCTCGGCTGGACGCTGTCCGCTGCGACGGCGCGGCTGGTGGCGGAGAGCGTCGCAGCCGAGTTCGCGCCTCGCGTCGTCCGCGGTCAAGCCCCGGCTTCGGCGGCGGCGTAAGGCCCGGACCCGCGGAGGACCGGCGCGCCCCGGCGCGTCAGTCCTTCGCGATCTCCATCGAGAGTCGCTGGAAATAGGGTGCCTCGGGCGTGACGACGATGCTCGGCCAGTCCGGGTGATGCATCGAATCGGGGAAGTGCTGCGCCTCGAAACAGAGGCCGGCGTAGGGGCGGTAGACCTCTCCCCCATGCCCCGGCGCCGAGACGGTCATCGTCGGCGCATTGAAGATCTGCAGTCCCGGCTGGTCGCTGAAGACGCGGATCAGCAGGTTCGTGCGCGGGCAGCGCGCCCAGGCCGCCGGCGTGCTCTGGTCCCGGCCCGGGCGGAGCACGTAGTTGATGTCGATCCCCTTCCGGTCGGGGTCGCTCGCCTCGATCTCGCGCGGTTCGCGGAAGTCGTAATGCGTGCCGTCGACCGGGACGATTTCGCCCGTGGGAATGCTTTCCTCGTCGAGAAGCGTCACCTCGCCGCCATCGACGAAGAGGGTGTGGTCGCGCACGCCGCCGCCGCCGCCGAGGTTGTAATAGGTGTGGCTCGCGAGATTGACCGGCGTCGGCCGGTCCGGCTGGCCGCGCATCTCGCAGGTCAGCATCGGGCCGTCGAGCCGGTAGGTCACGGTGAAATCGACCGCGCCGGGATAGCCCTCCTCGCCGTCCGGGCTCGCATAGCTCAGCGTCACCGCCTCCGCCGCGCTGTCGGGCTCCATCGCCCAGTTCCGTCTGCCGAGACCGGTCTCGCCGCCGTGGATGTGGTGCTGCTTCCGTGGCCCGTGGTTCGGGGTAAGCTCCCAGGTCCGGCCCTCGAAATCGAAGCGCGCGTCCTTCGTGCGGTTCGCGATCCGTCCGACGATCGCCCCGTGCGAGCGCGATGCGGTCAGGTAGCTTTCCATATCCGGGAAGCCCAGCACCATCGGCAGGCTGCCGTTCGGTCCATCCACCCGCCAATCCCGCATGACGCAGCCGAAGCTCAGGATCGTCACCGCCGCGTCGGCCGATTCGAGCGTGACCGCGTCCACGCTTCGCCCGTCGAGTTCCCCGAAACGCGTCTTCCTCATGCCGCCGCCCTCCCGATCTGCGAGATCTTCTCGATCAGTTTCGTTGAAACACGAACCCCTTCGCGCGCCGCCTGTTCCCGCGCCGCGAGCCGCCGGGTGCCGGGCATCAGGGCCGCCGGCCTCGTCATGGAGCGCCGCGAGCGCGGACGATGCGCGATGCGAAGGCGCCACCCGAATGCCCCGCCCGGGAGCGCCGGCGCGTCGATCACGATCAGGCCGCCGAAGGCACCGCCCGCCTCAGCGGAAGGCTTCCTTCAGGCAGGCACCCGCCTTGGCGAAGTCCATCTGGCCGGTATGGCGCGCCTTGAGATGGGCCATCACGCGGCCCATGTCGCGGACGGAGCTCGCCCCCGTCTCCACGATCGCGCTGGCGACGGCGCGCTGGACCTCGGCCTCGCTCAGCTGCTTCGGCAGATAGGTCTGGATCACCGCGATTTCGGCGCGTTCCTGCGCCGCGAGTTCGGGTCGTCCGCCCTCCTCGTAGCTCCTGGCGCTGTCGCGGCGCTGCTTGATCATGCGCGTGAGGATGGCGCGGATCTCGGATTCCGTCACCCCCTCGCAGCCCGCCTCCTCGCACTCGGCGGCGCGCGCGTCGATGTCGCGGTCCTTGATCGCCGCGCAGATCAGGCGAAGCGTCGAGACACGGACCATGTCCTTCGACTTCATCGCCTCCTTGAGATCGCTTGAAAGCCTCGTGCGAAGCATCCCACACCTTGCTGTCTCTGACGGCCCAGGGCCGCGTAAACAGCCCTCATACTCCTTCGCGAGATGAGACGCAAGCGTCATGAAATCCCGTAACCTATTGATTTATAACGGATTGCCTCGGCCCGGGATCGGGTTGACCCCGAAATGCCGGCGGCGTAGGGTGCGCGCGACCCCGACCAGGATTCGATCATGACCGAACGTGCCGCCCCTTCCGACCAGGCGCTGGCCGCCGCGCCCGACAGCGCGCTGCGGGCGACCGCCTGCATCGTGCTCGCCGACGGGCAGGTCTTCTACGGCAAGGGCTTCGGCGCGATCGGGACGGCGGTGGCGGAGCTCTGCTTCAACACCGCGATGACCGGTTATCAGGAGATCATGACCGACCCCTCCTACGCCGGGCAGATCGTGACCTTCACATTTCCCCATGTCGGCAATGTCGGCGTCAACATCGACGACGACGAGACCGGAGAGCCGGTCGCGGCGGGCATGGTGGTCAAGTGGGACCCGACCGAGCCGTCGAACTGGCGCGCGACCGGCGACCTGCCCGATTGGCTGGCGCGCCGGGGCCGGATCGGCGTCGGCGGGATCGACACGCGCCGCCTCACCCGGGCGATCCGGCTGCAGGGGGCGCCGCATGTGACGATCGCCCATGACCCGGCCGGCGAATTCGACCTCGACGCGCTGGTGGCGAGCGCCCGCGCCTTCCCCGGTCTCACCGGAATGGACCTCGCGCGCGAGGTGACCTGCGCGCAGAGCTACCGTTGGGACGAGATGCGCTGGGCCTGGCCCGAGGGCTACAGGCGGCGCGAGGCGGCGGGCCGCCGGGTGGTCGCGATCGACTATGGTGCGAAGCGCAACATCCTGCGCTGCCTCGCCTCGGCGGGCTGCGACGTGACCGTGCTGCCCGCGACGGCGACGGCGGCCGATGTGCTCGAACACGAGCCGGAAGGCCTCTTTCTCTCGAACGGTCCGGGCGATCCGGCGGCGACCGGCGTCTATGCCGTGCCGATGATCCAGGAAGTTCTGGCGAAATCCGACATCCCGGTCTTCGGGATCTGCCTCGGCCACCAGATGCTCGCGCTGGCGCTTGGCGCGCGGACCATCAAGATGAACCACGGCCATCACGGGGCGAACCATCCGGTGAAGGAGATTTCGACCGGCAAGGTCGAGATCACCTCGATGAACCACGGCTTCACCGTCGACGGCCAGACGCTGCCGGAGGGCGTCGTCGAGACCCATATCTCGCTCTTCGATGGCTCCAACTGCGGGATCGCCACGACGGACGGCCGCGTCTTCTCGGTGCAGCACCATCCGGAAGCGAGCCCCGGGCCGCAGGACAGCTTCTATCTCTTCGAGCGTTTCGTCGCCTCGATGCGATGAGCCCCGCGGTGTGACGCGGCCCTGATGGGGCGCGCGCGGCGTGGTCGGCGTCCCGAAACCTCGCTCTTAGCCGGATCTTTACGCGCGATCGGCCACTCTGGCGCCCTCCGCGTCAGTCCAGTTCGATCATGGCAAGAGTTCTGCCCTTCGCCCCGCCCCCTCCCGCCACGGGACCGGCCGCCACGCCGGACGCGATCGCCGCGCCGCGGCCGGAACGGCTCGGTGACGTGCTGATCGGCGCGGGCGCGCTCGATGCGGGACGGCTCGAACGGGCGCTCGACTTCCAGAGGTCGCAGGACGCGCCGCTCGGCCATATCCTGGTCTCCGATGGCACGATCAGCGCCGAGGACCTGAGCGTCGCGCTGGCGCGGCAATCCGGGCTGAGCCGGGTGGACCTCGATGCCGCGCCGCCGGATACGGCGCTGGTGGCGCGGTTCGACCCCTATCTCTGCATCGCGCTCGAGGCGATTCCCTGGCGCGACCTCGGCGGAAGGCGGGTGGTCGTGATCGGCGATCCCCGGCGGCGGGACGCGGCGGCGGTGGCCTTCGGCGGCGGCGCCGACCGTGTGGAGGTGGCCCTCGCCCCGCCGGCGCAGATCCGCGCCGCGATCACGGCGACCTTCCGGGACCGGCTCCGCGACGACGCGCGCGAACTCTGTCCGCCACAATTCAGTTGCCGGGACTGGCTCGGCGCCTCGCGGGGCTGGTGGTCCCGGCTCGCCGCCTGCGGGGCGGCGGCGCTCGCGTTCTGCGCCCCGCTCGTCGTGCTGAGGCTGCTGCTCGTCTGGGCGATGATCGCCAACGCGGCGACGATGGCACTGCGGCTCACGGCGCTTCTGGCGCGGTTCAGATCCGGCCCGACCGTCCTCGCCCCCGCCCCGGCGCCCGGAACGGGCCGGCCCGCCGACGCCCGGAAACTGCCCCGCGTCTCGCTGCTCGTGCCGCTCTACAAGGAGGCGCGCGTCGCACGCGACCTGCTCGCAGGGCTCGGCGCGCTCGACTACCCGCCGGCGCTTCTCGACATCAAGCTGGTGCTCGAGGAGCACGACACCGTGACCCGCGCCGCGATCGAGGCGACGCGGCTGCCCCCGACGATGGAAGTGGTCTCGGTGCCCGCGGATGCGATGCGCACCAAGCCGCGAGCCATGAACTACGCCCTGCCGCTCTGCCGGGGGGATATCGTCGGCGTCTACGACGCGGAGGACCGGCCCGACCCCGGCCAGATCCGCGCCGTGGTCGCGCGTTTCGCCGAGGCGCCGCCCGAGGTCGCCTGCCTGCAGGGCTATCTCGACATCTACAACACCGAGAGCGGCTGGCTCGCGCGCTGCTTCACGCTCGAATATGCGATCTGGTTCCGCGTCATCCTGCTCGGCGTGCAGCGGCTCGGCATCCCGATTCCGCTCGGCGGCACCACGGTCTTCTTCCGCCGCGCCCATCTCGCGATGATCGGCGGCTGGGACGCGCATAATGTCACCGAGGACGCCGATCTCGGGATGCGGCTCGCACGCTTCGGCTACCGTTGCGAAATGCTGCCGACGACGACGATGGAGGAAGCGACCCTGACGCCGCGCGCCTGGGTCCGACAGCGGTCGCGCTGGCTCAAGGGCTACGCCGTGACCTGGGCCAGCCACATGCGTGATCCCGCCGCGCTCTGGCGCGATCTCGGACCCCGCGGCTTCTTCGGCTTTCAGGTGCTGTTTCTCGGCGCCCTGACCTCGTATCTCGCGATCCCGCTCTTCTGGCTGCTCGCCGCGCTGACCTTCGGGTTCGACGCGCCGATCTGGCAGGGCTTCCCGGCGCCGCTTCGCACCGCCTTCTTCGTGTCGATGATCCTCGGGCAGGCGACGATGCTGGTGATCGCGCTGATCGCGGCGCGCGACGCCGGCAGGATCGGGCTTCTCGCCTGGGTGCCGACGCTCTGCCTCTACTGGCCGCTCGGGGCGATCGCCGCCTATCGGGCAATCGCGGAGCTCTTCTACGCGCCCTTCCTCTGGCACAAGACCGAGCACGGCGTCGGAGGTGCGCGCACTATGGACGCGACCACCTGGCATTCCGAGATCCCGGAACCAGGGGAGCCAGGACGAGGCGAGACGGCGGAAACTCCCGTCTGACGGCCCGCCGCGCCGCTCAACCCTCGGCTTCGAGCCTCAGCCGCGTCTCGAAGGCGCGGCTGATGTGCTGGCGCAGCGCGAGGTCGGCCGCCTCGCCGTCGCGCGCCTCGATCGCCATCACGATCTTCTCGTGCTCCTCCAGCGCCTTCTCCCCCCGCCCCTTCGCCGCGAGCGAGGTGGTCGCGATCAGCACCATCGCGCGATGCACCATGTCGAGTTGCTGGATCAGGTAGCGGTTGTGGCTCGCGAGATGGATCTGGCGGTGAAAGCGCTTGTTGGCGCGTGCGAGCTGCTCCGGGCGGTCGACGATCTCGCGATCCTTGCGCACCATCTCCCACAGCACCCGGATCTCCTCCGGCGCCGCGTGCTGCGCGGCGAGACGCGCGGCGAGACCTTCGAGCTCGGCGCGGACGACGTAGAGTTCGCCCAGCTGATCGTGATTGAGGCTCGCCACCACGAGGCTGCGCCCGTCGCGGGCGAGCACGCCCTGCGTCTCCAGCCGCTGCAGCGCCTCCCGGATCGGGGTACGCGATACGCCGAAACGCTCGGCGAGTTCAGCCTCCACCAGACGGTCGCCCGGTTTGAACTCGCCCTGGTCGATCGCCTCCAGCATCATGTAGAGCGCGTCCTTCTGACCCTGAACCAGACCTGTCATGCAAATCCATCCGCCTTGAGCGGACCGAGCCTATCCGCGCGCCCGGCCGAATGCGAGCCGCGCGATTGCCGATCACGGCGCGGACCGGTAAAACCCGCGTCATGCCACGCCAACACCTATCTCATGTCGAGTTCGCTCACGTCAGGACCTGGGTCTTCGATCTCGACAACACGCTCTATCCGCGCGAGATCCGTCTTTTCGACCAGATCGAGGCGCGGATGATCGACTATGTCATGCGCGTGCTCGACATCGACCGGGCGCGCGCGGCGACGCTGCGGGCGAGTTACTGGCGCGAGCATGGCACGACGCTCGCGGGTCTGATGCGCGAGCACGCGCTCGACCCCGCGCCCTATCTCGCCGAGGTGCATGACATCGATCTGTCGATGGTCGCCGAAAGCCCGGCGCTCCGCGATGCGATCGCGGCGCTTCCCGGGCGGCGGATCGTCCACACCAACGGCTCCCGCGAGCATGCCCGGCGCGTGACGAAGGCGCTCGGCCTCGACGGGGCTTTCGACGCGCTCTACGGGATCGAGGACGCGGGCCATACGCCGAAGCCCGCCGAGGAGGCTTTCGCCGCGATCTTCGCGCTCGACGGAGTCGAACCGCGCCGGGCGGCGATGTTCGAGGACGATCCCCGCAACCTCGCGGTGCCGCACCGCCTCGGAATGCGTACCGTTCTGGTCGGCCCGGCTGAGATGGCACCGCATGTGCACCACCGGACCGACGATCTGGCGGGGTTTCTGAAGAGCCTCGCCTAGACCCGCGGCGGGAGGACCAGAGTCCGCCCTGCGCGTGGCGGGAAATGTACCCGCTGTCGCGGGACGGATGCGAACGCCCGCCCCGCTCCGGCGCCGGTCAGTTCCGGGACTTGTCCACCATCTTGCCCGAGGAAATCCACGGCATCATGCCGCGCAGCTTCTCGCCGACCTGCTCGATCTGGTGCTCGTAGTTGAGTCGGCGGGTCGCCTTGAACGAGGGCTGGCCGACCGCGTTCTCCTGCATGAAGTCGCGCACGAACTTGCCCGTCTGGATGTCGCGGAGAACCGCCTTCATCCGCGCCTTGGTCTCGTCATAGGGCAGGATGCGCGGGCCCGACACGTATTCGCCGTACTCGGCGGTGTTCGAGATCGAGTAGTTCATGTTGGCGATGCCGCCCTCGTAGATCAGGTCGACGATCAGCTTCACCTCGTGCAGGCACTCGAAATACGCCATCTCGGGCTCGTAGCCCGCCTCGACCAGCGTCTCGAACCCCATGCGGATGAGCTCGACCAGACCGCCGCAGAGCACCGCCTGCTCGCCGAAGAGGTCGGTCTCGCATTCCTCGCGGAAATTGGTCTCGATGATGCCCGAACGGCCGCCGCCGATCGCCGAGCAGTAGCTCTTGGCGATCTCGAGCGCGTTGCCGGAGGCGTCGTTCTCGACCGCGACGAGGCAGGGGACGCCGCCGCCCTTGGTGAATTCGCCGCGCACCGTGTGGCCCGGACCCTTCGGCGCCATCATGATGACATCGACGGTCTTCTTGGCCTCGATGAGGCCGAAATGCACGTTGAGGCCGTGGGCGAAGGCGATCGCCGCGCCGTCGCGCAGGTTGTCGTGGATGTACTTCTTGTAGGTATCGGCCTGAAGTTCGTCGGGCATGGTCATCATGAGCACATCGGCCCAGGCGGCGCATTCGGCGATGCCCATGACCTTCAGCCCCTCGGCCTCGGCCTTCTTAGCCGAGGGCGAGCCCTCGCGCAGCGCCACCGCGACGTTCTTCGCGCCCGAATCGCGCAGGTTCAGCGCATGGGCATGGCCCTGGCTGCCGTAGCCGACGATGCCGACCTTCTTGTCCTTGATCAGATTGATGTCGCAGTCGCGATCGTAATAGACGCGCATTTGGCGCTCCCCGTTCCGGATGTCGTGGCGGCGAGCATAGGCGGCGCGCGCGCAGCCGGTTTTCTATCTCGCCGAGATCCGCTATGAATCGCGAACTTGTATTCGCCAAATCCGAGAAATCCGGAATATTCATGCAGAGGCTTGATGATCTCGACCGCCGCCTGCTGCGGATTCTGCAGGAAGACGCGGGCCTGCCGGTCGCGGAGCTCGCCGACAGGGCGGGAGTTTCCGCCGGTGCCTGCTGGCGGCGGATCGAGAAGATGGAACGGGCCGGCGTCATCCTCGGCCGGGCGGTCGAGATCGATCCCCGGGCGCTCGGCTACGAGGTCCGGGTCTTCCTCAGGGTCGTGCTCGACAAGTCGGCGAGCAATGCCTTCGACGCTTTCCTCGCCGCGGCCCGCGCGCTGCCCGAGGTGGTCGCGATCGAGACGCTGCTCGGCCGGGTCGATGTGCGGATGGACGTGGTGGCGCGCGATCTGGCGCATTACCAGGAGATCTACCGCGACCGCATCCTCGCACTCCCGCATATCGCCGAGATCGATGCGCTGATGCTGGTCTCCGAGCTGAAGATGAGTGAGAGGTTGCCGGTCTGATGGCGGAGATCGACGACACCGACCGCGCGCTCATCCGCGTGCTCCTCGCCGACGGCTCGCTCAGCGCCAAGGAGGCGGGCGCGCGCGTCGGCCTCAGCCAGCCGGCCGCCTGGCGCCGCATCCGGCGGCTCGAGGAGACGGGCGTGATCCGGGGCCGCCGGCTGATCCTCGACCGCGAGAAGCTCGGCTTCGGCGTCGTGGTCTTTCTCGGCGTGAAGCTCGCGGCGAAGGGCCGGCTCGACCTCGACGCCTTCGAACGCGCGGTCCAGGCGATCCCGGAGGTGCAGCTGGTCCAGCAGGTGATCGGCGTCTACGACTACCGGCTGCGCGTCGTGGCGCGCGACCTGAGCGATTTCGAGCGCATCCTGCGACGCCGGATCATGACCCTGCCGGGCGTGGGACAGGTCGAATCGAACGTGATGCTGCGCGAGGAGAAGAACGCGCCGCCCCCCATCTGAGTCCCGCCGATCTGATCATTTCGCACGACCGCGAAGCGAGGCCCTACTCGGCGCCGAGCCCTAGGCGCATCGCCGCGCGGCGCAGTGGCGTCGTTCCGCTCAATACGCCGAGCCCGAGCCCACGCAGCCCTCGCAGCGGCCCGGCACCGGTCATCGCGGCGCGGTTCAGCGCGTCGACGCCGAGAATGCGCGCCAATACCTTGGCGTGGCGGGCGCGGTGATAGCGGGCCAGCACCTCGGGCGCCCCGATGTCGCGGCCCGCCGCCCGCGCTTCGACCAGCAGATCCGCGAGCGCTCCGATGTCGCGGAGGCTCATGTTGAGCCCCTGCGCGCCGATCGGGGGCACGACATGGGCGGCCTCGGCGATCAGCGCCATCCGGGGCGCGTCGAGCCGGTCGGCGATCTGCGCCACGATCGGCCAGACCGCGCGCCGGCCTTCGAGCGTCAGGCGACCGAGGACGCCCGCCGACCGCGCATTGGCCGCCGCCTCGAACTCCGCCTCCGGCATCGCCGCGAGGTGGAGCGCGCGGGGCCCGCGTTCCATCCAGACGACGGCGGAGCGGTGCGCCCCCTCCCGGCCGGGCAGAGGGACCAGCGTGAAGGGGCCGCCGCTGAGGTGAACCTCGGTCGAGACGCCCTCGTGCGGCCTTTCGTGCCGGACGACGAAGACGAGCCCCTTCTGACCGTAGCCCCAGCGGCGCGCGCCGATCCCCGCCGCTTCGCGGAGGCCGCTGTCCCGGCCATCGGCGGCGATCACGAGACGCGCCGAAACCCCGGTCCCGTCGCCGAAACGTGCCACCGCGCGATCGCCGCGCGGGACGATGCCGGTGATCCGCGCCGGCGCACGGAGCCGCGCGCCTCGCATGCCTCCGATATGCGCGACCATTTCGCGCCGGATGAGCCAGTTCGGGAGGTTGTAGCCGAAGGCATCGGACCCGATCTCCGCCGCGTCGAAATCGGCGACGCGGCGCGGCGCGCCATCCTCGCCCGCGTCGACGATCCGCATGACGCGCAGAGGTGCCGCCTCGGCTTCGAGCCGGTCCCACAGCCCGCAGTCGCGCAGGAGCGCGACGGAGGGGCCGAGGAAGGCCGTGGAGCGAAGATCCGCCCCCGCCGCCTCGGCCGATGTGACCGGCGGCGCGGGATCGGCGCAGAGAACCGAGAAGCCGCGCGACGCGAGGATCGCCGTGGCGCTCAGCCCGGCGACGCCGCCGCCGGCGATGAGAATATCCGTGTCGATCGCGTCCATCCCCGCGCTCCCCGCCCGTTCGCGCGCACCCTAGGCCCCGTCGCGCCGGACGCCAAGGCCATCCGTCCGCGAGCCCGGATGCGCGCGCCGACCTGCGCCGGGCGTTCAATTCACATTCGACATTCCCCCGGCGCTCCGCTAGAAGCGCGCGCTTATGGAGAGGGTCCCGGACCCGGAGCTCGAAGGCCCGCGCGATGCAGAACATCATCCTGACCGTCCACCTCATTCTCGCGATCGCCCTGATCGTCGTGGTGCTGCTGCAACGTTCCGAAGGCGGCGGCCTCGGGATCGGCGGCGGCGGGGGCGGCGGACTGATGACCGGCCGGGGCGCCGCGACCGCGCTCTCCAAGCTCACCTGGCTCATCGGGGCGGCCTTCGTGGTGACGAGCATCACGCTCACCATCCTCTCCGCCCGCGAGGGTGGCTCGGGCTCGGTGCTCGACCGTCTCGGCGTGGACGGCCCGCCGGCCTCGGAGGAACCGGCGGTTCCCGCCCCGGCGCCGAGCATGCCCGCGCCGGATATCGCGCCGCCGCCCGCGCCGGCGGAGTCGTCGGCCCCCGGCGAGACCGCGCCGTCGCCCACCCCCGAGGCGCCCGCGCCCGCCACGCCGCCGGCGCCCGCTTCCCCGCCCGCGTCGTCCGCGCCAGCGGCTCCGGCGCCGTCCACCTCGGCACCGTCCACCCCTGAACCGTCGACTCCGGCGCCGTCCTCTCCGGAATCGCCAACTTCGGCACCCGACGCCGCGGCGCCCTCCGCTCCGGAACCCGCCGCTCCGGAATCCGCGGTCCCGGCGCCTTCGGTTCCGGCGCCCGACGCCGCGCCGGCGCCGGCTGGCGAAGACACGGCACCTCCGCCGTCGCAGTAACGGCCGGGGGTTTTCGGAGACCCCGCGACAGCGGGTCTCACTCCACGAACACAGGAACCGGCGCCGGGCCCCTTGTGGGGACGGCGGGGTTCCACTATGGATGAGGTCCCGTGAGGCGCGGCTTCATCCTCCACCGAGACGACTGAAGCGAAGACACGGGAACTGCATCTCCATGGCGCGATACGTATTCATCACCGGCGGTGTGGTCTCCTCGCTTGGCAAGGGCCTCGCATCCGCCGCGCTCGGCGCGCTTCTGCAGGCGCGCGGCTATTCCGTTCGCCTGCGCAAGCTCGACCCCTATCTCAACGTCGATCCGGGCACGATGTCGCCCTTCGAACATGGCGAGGTCTTCGTGACCGACGATGGCGCGGAGACCGACCTCGACCTCGGCCACTACGAACGCTTCACCGGCGTCGCCGCGCGCAGGACCGATTCCGTCTCCTCCGGCCGGATCTACTCCAACGTGCTGGAGAAGGAGCGCCGGGGCGACTACCTCGGCAAGACGATCCAGGTGATTCCGCACGTCACGAACGAAATCAAGGACTTCCTTCGCATCGGTGAGGAAGAGGTCGATTTCATGCTCTGCGAGATCGGCGGAACGGTCGGCGATATCGAGGGCCTGCCCTTCTTCGAGGCGATCCGCCAGTTCGGCCAGGAGCGCCCGCGCGGTCAGTGCATCTACATGCATCTGACGCTGCTCCCCTATATCGCGGCCTCGGGAGAGCTCAAGACCAAGCCGACGCAGCATTCGGTCAAGGAGCTTCGCGCCATCGGCATCGCCCCCGACGTGCTCGTCTGCCGCTCCGAAGGGCCGATCCCGAAGAAGGAGCGTGAGAAGCTCGCGCTCTTCTGCAACGTGCGGCCCGACGCCGTGATCGCGGCGCAGGACCTGAAGTCGATCTACGAGGCGCCGCTCGCCTATCACCGCGAAGGACTCGACCAGGCGGTGCTCGACGCCTTCGGCATCGCGCCGGCGCCCCGGCCCAACCTCTCGAAATGGGAAGATGTGGTCGATCGCATCCACAATCCCGAGGGCGAGGTGAAGGTCGCCATCGTCGGCAAGTACACCCAGCTCGGCGATGCCTACAAATCCATCGCCGAGGCGCTCACGCACGGCGGGATCGCGAACCGGGTGAAGGTCCATACCCAATGGCTCGATTCCGAGCTGTTCGAGAAGGACGAGGAGATCCCGCCGCTGCTCGAGGATTTCCACGCCATCCTCGTTCCCGGCGGCTTCGGCGTGCGCGGCACCGAGGGGATGATCCACGCCGCCCGTTTCGCCCGCGAGCGCGAGGTACCCTATCTCGGCATCTGCCTCGGCATGCAGATGGCGGTGATCGAGGCCTCGCGCGACCTGCTCGGGGTTCAGAACGCTGGTTCCGAGGAATTCGATCACGAGGCGGGCCAGCGCCGGTTCACGCCCGTCATCTACCACCTCAAGGAATGGGTCGAGGGCAACCGGACGATCCAGCGCGAGGTGACCGACGACAAGGGCGGGACCATGCGGCTCGGCGCCTATGACGCGGTGCTCGCGGATGGAAGCCAGGTGGCCGGGATCTACGGCGCGACCGGAATCTCCGAGCGGCACCGCCACCGCTACGAGGTCGATATCACGTACCGCGAGAAGCTGGAGGATGCCGGGCTGCGCTTCTCCGGCGTCTC
Source organism: Amaricoccus sp. W119 (assembly GCF_047275745.1). Lineage (NCBI taxonomy): Bacteria > Pseudomonadati > Pseudomonadota > Alphaproteobacteria > Rhodobacterales > Paracoccaceae > Amaricoccus > Amaricoccus sp. W119. The sequence goes on from NZ_JBKQWU010000011.1 coordinate 42,679, forward strand.
GCCCGATGGCCGGCTGCCCGAGATCGTCGAGATCCCGGGGCATCCGTGGTATATCGGCACGCAGTTCCACCCGGAGTTGAAGTCGAAACCCTTCGATCCGCACCCGCTCTTCGCCGATTTCATCCGCGCGGCCGTCGACCAGTCGCGCCTGGTGTGACGCGTCGCCTCGGACGCGAGCCTCCGGGGGTCAGGGCCCGTCTCGCGGTTCACGGCGACTTTTCTTGTCTTCGCCGCGCTTCGGCGTTCTGCTCGGGCGGAGCCTTTCCCGAGACGAGACGCCGATGTTCGCAGACCTGCTCCGCCGCCTGAACGCCACCGCCGATGCGCGCCGGCTCGGCCCCGAGGACGCCCGCGTCGCGATGGCGGCGCTGATGGTCCGCGTGGCGCGCAGCGACGAGCGGTATTCCGACCCCGAGCGCGCCCGGATCGACGCGCTTCTCGCCGACCACTACCGCCTGCCGCCTGAGCAAGCCGCGTCGCTGCGCCGCGAGGCGGAACGCGCCGAGTCGATGGCGCATGACACCGTGCAGTTCACCCGGGTGGTGAAGGAGGACGTGCCCTACGAGGAACGTGTCTGGGTCGTGGAAACCCTCTGGCGCGTGGCGATCGCGGATGGGATCGACGCGGACGAACGCGGGTTCCTCAGGCTCGTCGCCAATCTGCTCGGCGTCTCGGACCAGGAGAGCGCGCTCGCGCGGCAGAGGGCGGAACGGGGCTGATCGGGGCCGGGGCGCGGTCAGCGATCACCGTTACCGACTGACGGGTCGTCAGGCTGGCGCGTGCTCGTGGCAAAGCTGCTCCGCTTCCTCGCGCGTCAGTTCGATCCTGAGCAGGCGGCAATACCGGCGGCCATTCGGCTGAGGATCGTGATGCCGGCAGTCACGGCAGATCCCGAACATCCTCGTCCCCGTCCGCTCGACGCGATGGACGAGCCAGTGTGACAGCAGGCGCTCCAGGCTTGCCAGATCGGCATCCGGCAAGGCGGTGAGCGCGGACTGCTCGACATTGCTCATCCGCAGTGCCTCGCGTCCCGCCTCGGTCACCTGATAGCGGATCGATCGCCTGTCGTCGGGCAAGCGTTCCTCGGTGACATATCCCTTCGCTTCCAGCGATTTCAGCGTCTGCGACATGGTCCCCCGGGTGGTGCCGAGATACTCGGCGACATGCGAGGGCGACCGCGAGAACCGGTTCGCATTGGCCAGATAGTCGAGCGCGATCACCTGCGCCGCGTTCAGCCGCGGCGAACGCATGAGCGCGGCGTCGAGCCGTGCGTGACGGTTGATGAGCAGGCGTATCCGGTCGGCGCGGTCCATCCCCCTTATGTATTCGACTCGAAACCATCTTGCAATAATAGCGACTCGCTACTATTCTGGCGACGCGGCCGCGACAATGGAGGATCGGATGATGATCAGGATCACTTTCACGCTCGCCGCGCTCGCCCTGAGCGCCGGCGCCACGCTGGCCGATGGCAATCACGCGGTGGATGAGGACGGCGCGGTGAAATCGCCCGCCGACGGGGCGATCACCGCCTCGTTCGACATTCTGGCCGCGCATGCCCACCGCGACGGCCGGCTCGTCACGTTTCACATGACCACCAACGGCGTCGCGGGCGCCGACATCCCCGAAGCGGTGGGCGAGACCGGCGGCGCGCCGGTCCTTTCCTATGTCTGGCCGACATCGCTCGACCCGTCCTCGGTCGGCTTCGAGGGCGGGACCGGCATCCTCGCCCTCGCCGCCACCAGCCATCCCGATTTCGACGACACGCCCTGGTTCGACGAGGACGCGGACGGCGATCCCGCCAATGACGGCACGAAGTGGCACAGCCATTGGGTGGTGCTCACGCCCACGGAGGGCTGCGGCGACGGCGCGCTTGGCGTGCGCGACATACCGGAGGGCGAGACGCCGGCCATGCCGGCGACCTGGCCGGGCCTCCCGATCTTTCTCGACAGCCCCGGCTACACGCCGCGATTCGACGGCCCGGAGATCGCGGTGACGGTTCCCTTCGCCTCCACCGTCGAGACCTCCGGCACCTCCTACGACGGCGTGACCTCGGCGCTGCGGGTCAACGCCAATATCCATGCGCCGCTGCTCTGCGTCACCGATGTCTTCGACGTCGCATCCGGCGACCTCAGCCTGCCGGGCCGGATCGAGTAGCGGGATCGGCAACGCGAGGGCGGTGGACCGCCCCCGCGCGCGGCCCGCGTCAGAAATCCAGGCTGATGCGGCGCGAGATGTCGAAGCGGACCATGTACTGGTCGCTGGCGCCATTGGTGACGATCGGCGAATCCGCCGCGGAGTTCATGAGCCGGGTCCAGCGCGCCGCGCCCTCGATGCCCCAGCGTTCGTTGAAGAGATAGCGCGCGCCAAGCTCCATGCCGGCGCCGTAGATCCCCGGTTCCGGCTGGAACTCGGCGAGGCCGGAGGCCTGCGACTCGTCGGGCTCGATCCCGAAATAGGTGTCCATGAATTTCTGCGATCCGAAGGAGACGCGCGGTCCGAGCGTCAGCGTCAGGCCCTCGTAGGGATAGCTGATCGCATCCGCGCCCACGTCGCTGACCCAGGCATCATGACCGATCGCCCCGTAGCGCACATCGGCGAAGGCGCGGTAGTTGCGCCGTTCGTAACCGAGGCCGACCCCGAGTTCGAGGGCGAAGGGCACGTCGTCGAGCCCGCGGATCTCGTCGTAGCCGTCCGAGTTCCGTCGCCGGATGTAGCGCGCGGAGAGTCTGGGGCCGAAGCCGCGCAGGAAGCCGACCGTGGAGTTCGAGCCGAGCGAGAGCCCGCCCGGAAGTTCGAGATGGTCGATGCGAAGGCCGACGTCGGGGCCGGTGCGGATCGTGCTCGAGCCGAAATAGGCGGGAGAGAACCGCACGCCGCCGCGCAGCGTCATCACCATATCCGGGGTCTCCGCGTCGAAGACGCCATTGCCGTAGATGAAGGCCGGCAGGACACCGGGCCGCGCCGCCGCGATCGGCTCCGTCACCGCTTCGAGCGGCCCACCGAGTTGCGGGCTCGCGGCGGCGGAGGGGATCTCGCGGATGCCCTGCTGGAGTGTCCCGACGACGGGGGCGGCGGGCTCCTGCGCGGAGACGGTGGAGGCGAGGAGCGCGCAGGCGGCCAGAATCGATGCCCGAGTTGAGGCGCGCGTCCGGCAACGCCTCGGACCTCGCATCAAGCCCCCCAACAGACCTCGGCTCGACTGGCTTCTCATCCTCGTCGTCTCGGCGGGAAAAGTCCGAAGCCGCATCCCGTCGCGTCCCCCCCAGGTCAGTCCATGCACGTTCGCCGGCCCCGGCGCTCCGCCTCCACCGCGCGGCGGAATCCGGCGCGAATCGGCGAAGGTCGTTTGACAACGTATGGTTGCCGTGCCGTGTTCACGCAAGCGTCCTGCCACGAAGCAACGAAAAAACATGGACCATCTCCAACGGGACCCGACTCGTCCCGCCTCTCGCCCGGTCCGGGGAGGCTCAGCGCCGCCGCGCCAGCGCCTCGGCGAGCAAGCCGCGCACATCGGCGAGATCGACGTCGCGCGAGACGAAGGCCGCGCCGATGTCGCGGGCGAGAATGAAGGCGATCCGGCCGTCGCGGACCTTCTTGTCCTGGCCCATCAGCGCGACGAGCGCCTCGGCGTCGGGAAGCTCGCCGGGGATGTCGGCCAGATCGCGTTTCATGCCCATCCGTTCGAGATGCGCGGCGACCCGGCTCGGCGCCTCCTGCGGGCAGAGACCGAGACGCGCGGAGAGCGTGAAGGCGAGCAGGCAGCCGATCGCCACCCCCTCGCCGTGCAACAGCCGGTCGGAATAGCCCGTCGCCGCTTCCAGCGCATGGCCGAAGGTATGGCCGAGGTTCAGAAGCGCGCGGTCGCCCTGCTCCGTCTCGTCCCGCGCGACGATCTCGGCCTTCATCTCGCAGGAGCGCCGCACGGCATGGGCGCGGGCCGCCCCGTCGCCCGCCGCGAGCGCCGGGCCGTTGGCTTCCAGCCAGCCGAAGAATCCCGCGTCGCCGAGCAGGCCGTATTTCACCACCTCGCCGTAGCCCGCGAGCAGATCCCGCGGCGGCAGGGTGCCGAGCAGCGCGATATCCGCGAGCACGAGGCGCGGCTGATGGAAGGCGCCGATCAGGTTCTTGCCCTGCCCGGAATTGATCCCCGTCTTGCCGCCCACCGAGGAATCCACCTGCGCGAGCAGCGTCGTCGGGATCTGGACGAAGCCGACGCCCCGGCGCAGGACCGCCGCCGCGAAGCCGCCGAGATCGCCGATCACCCCGCCGCCGAAGGCGATCACGAGATCGTCCCGCGCCACTTCGCGCGCGATCAGCCATTCGACCGCGCGCTCGAGCCCCGGCCAGCCCTTGGTTCCCTCGCCCGCCGGCAATGCGAGCGCCGCGCTCTCGATCCCCGCGCCGTCGAGCGCCGCGGTCAGCCGGTCGAGATGCAGCGCCGCGACGCGTTCCTCGGTCAGGATCGCGACCCGGGGTCGGCGCAGCAGCGGCGCGATCGCTTCCCCCGCCGTGTCGAGCAGATCCGCGCCGATCCGGATGTCATAGGCGCGCGCGCCGAGCGGCACCCGCACCGTCTCGACGCTCCCGATCCTGGTCGGTTCGACTGGCAAGCTCATTGCGCGCGCTCCTCGAAGGTCGCGGGGCGCCCGGCGCGGCCCGCGTCCCATGCCCGGACGGCGCGCACGATTTCCCGCGCCATCCATTCCTGCGTGACGCCCGGGCGGCTGTCGACGGTGACATCGGCCTCGGCGTAGATCGGGTAGCGCTTGTCGAGCAGGTCGCCCAGAACGCCCCTCGGGTTCGGCGCCTGCAGGAGCGGCCGACCGGGTCGGTCGCGGACGCGGTCCCAGAGCAGGTCGAGCTCGGCGCGAATCCAGACCGAGGTGGCGAGCCCGGCGATCGCCTCCCGCGTGCGCGGCTCGATGAAGGCGCCGCCGCCGGTCGCAAGCACACCGGGCCGTTCCGCCAGCAGCCGCGCGATCACCCGCCGCTCGCCGTCGCGGAACGCGGGCTCGCCCAGCCGGGCGAAGATCTCGGAGATCGCCATGCCGGCGGCGCGCTCGATCTCCGCGTCCGAATCGATGAATCCGACGCCGAGCAGGTGGGCGAGCCGCTTGCCCACGCTCGTCTTGCCCGCGCCCATCAGTCCGACCAGAACGAGCGGCCGGCGCAGCCGCGGGATATCCGTACTCAGCTCCTGCAACAGATCCGTCCCTTCGATCATCGCAATTGCTGTAGCGTCTTGCCCGGTCTATTGTCCATGGGAGCCGCGCCGATCGGGATCTTCCGGTTTCCATGGCGGATCTGGCGGCGGAACAGGCGACGGAACAAGCGGCGGGACAGCCGCGCGACCGAGCAGGTGACATGCGACTATTGATGAAGGCGGTGCTCAGCCTCCTTGTTCTCGGTGCGATCGGCATCGTGGCCTACGCGGTCTTCTCCGACCTGCCGGCCCCGAGCGAACCGGTCGAACTGCCGGTGACGTCGAAGTGAACCCTCGCGGCGCGCGCCTCGTCCTCATCGCCTGCGGGGCTCTCACGCTCGGCCCCGCGGCCGCGCAGGAGCCGCGCTCGGCCATCCCCTGGCTCTCCGAGAGCATCATGACCGGCGCCCCGCCGCCACCCGCCCGCGGCGACGCGCCGATGGACCCGGCCGATCCGGACGCGATCACCGTCGTGCCGCTCGGCGACATCAGCCGCGACGCGGTCGGCCTGCTCACGCCGGCCCGGACCGGTTTCCCGCGCGACCTCTGGGGCGGGCCGCCCGTCGCCGAGGCACGGAACATGGTGCTCGACAAGGGCGGCGCGGGCGTGCCCGCCGCGATCGGGCTGTTCCGCGAGGTGCTGCTCGCCGAGGCGGACCCTCCACCGGGTTCCGACGGCAGTTCGTCGCTTCTCATCGCACGGATCGACCGTTTGCTCGGCATGGGCGCGCTCGACGAGGCGGAAGCGCTGGTCGAGGCGGCGGGGCCGAATTCGCCGGAACTCTTCCGGCGCTGGTTCGACCTCGGCCTGTTGCTCGACCGCGCCGAACCGCCCTGCGAGGCGCTGAAGGGCAATCCCTCGCTCTCGCCGACGCTGCCCGCGCGGGTCTTCTGCCTCGCGCGGGGCGGCGACTGGAACGCGGCGGAGATCACGCTCACGCTGGGCGGTGGCGTCGGCTCGATCTCAGAGGCGCAGGAGCATCTGCTGGCGCGATTCCTCGACCCGGTGCTCTTCGAGGAGGAGCCCGACCCGCCAGTCCCCGATCCGCTGACGCCGCTCGATTTCCTGCTGCGCGAGGCCGTCGGCCTGCCCCGGCCGCCCGGGCCGCTGCCGCTCGCCTTCCTGCGCGGCGATCTCGCCGAACACGCGCCGATGCGGGCACGGATCGACGCCTCGGAGCGGCTCTGGCTCGCCGGATCGCTCCCGGCGCCCGGCCTTCTCGACGCCTATCGCGGCGGCGAGCCCGCGGCTTCCGGCGGGGTCTGGGACCGGGCACGCGCGGTTCAGGCGCTGGACGCGGCGCTGGACCAGGGCTACGCGGACGCGGTCGACGAGGCGCTGATCGCGGCGGACGATGCCCTGAGCGCGCGGGGCCTGCGCGTCGCGCTAGCCGAGGGTTATGCCGGCGCGCTCCGCGTCACCAACCCGTCGGTGCTTTCGGAGGCCGCGCGGGCGCGGCTCGTCGAACTGCTGCTGCTTGGCGGCGAGACCGAAGCCGCGGCGGAAGCGGCCAGCGGCCTCGGAGACCCGCGGCTCGCCGCGCTGGTCGGGCTCGCCGCCGGACGCGCCACCGGGGAAGCCACGGGGAACGCCGGCACCCGGAGCGCCGGGGGCACCGGGCCCGCCCCGTCGCCGCCCGAACGGCTCAGCGCGGCGCGCGCCGGGCTGACGGAGAAGGCTCCCCTCGACGATCGCGAATCCCGGCTCGCCGATCTCGCCGAGTCCGGGAAGATCGGCGGCGCGATCCTCGAATCGCTCGATCTCGTCCTCGCCGGAGCCGACACCGACCCGGCCTCGCTCCGCGCGGCGCTGTTCGGGCTTCGCGCCGCCGGTGAGGAAGCGGTCGCGCGCCAGATCGCGCTGCAGACGCTGCTGGCGCGGCCGGCGGGCTGAGGGAGGCGCGGATGTCACAGACCTGGCTGCCGCGCTTTCTCGAAGCCATCCAGGCAGAGCGCGACGCGGCGCGCAACACCGTCCTCTCCTATGCCCGCGACATCGAGGATTTCACCGCGTTCCTCACCGGGCGGGAGCGGGATCTCACCTCGGCCGGGCGTGCCGAGATCGAAGCCTATATCGTCGATCTCGAAGCCCGCGGCATGGCGCGGGCGACGCGCGCGCGCCGGCTCTCCGCGATCCGGCAGCTCTATCGCTTCGCCTATCTCGAGGGCTGGCGCCCGGACGATCCGGCGGCGCCGGTCAAGGGGCCGAAGCGCGCCCGCGCCCTGCCTCGGCAGCTCGACGAGGATGCGATCGACCGGCTCATCGAAGCGGCGGACCGCTTCGCCCGGGACGAGCCGCAGCGGCGGCGCGACATCTGCCTGCTGCAACTGCTCTATGCGACGGGCCTGCGGGTGACCGAACTCGTGTCGCTGCCGGTCGCGGCGGTCCGGGGAGACCCCCGGATGATCCTCGTCCGCGGCAAGGGCGGCAAGGAACGGATGGTGCCGCTCTCGCCACCCGCGCGGGAAGCCATCACGGCATGGCTGGAACTCCGCGACGCCGCCGACGCGGCGCAGGCCGCGCGGAGCCACCGCGCGGGGTCCCCGTTCCTGTTCCCCGCCCGGGGCAAGCTTGGCCATCTCGGGCGCGAGACCTTCTTCGTGCGCCTGAAGGATCTCGCCCGGGCCGCGGGCCTCGACCCGGCGGCGGTGTCGCCCCATGCGCTGCGGCATTCCTTCGCGACGCATCTTCTCGCCAATGGCGCGGATCTGCGCGTGATCCAGATGCTTCTCGGCCATGCCAGCATCGCGACGACCGAGGTCTATACCCATATCCTCGAGACGCGGATGCGCGAACTGGTGCTGGAGCACCATCCGCTCGCGAAGGAGCCGGACAAGGCCGAGGCGCGCGACCCGGTCCCGTCCGAGGAGGCGGACTGATCCCGCGCCGCGCGGCGCCGATCACTTTTGGCGATCACTCGCGGCGTTCATTTTCGGCCGGGCACCTTCACCGCGAGCGCCCGCACGATGCCATGGAGCGTGCGGATGTCCGCGTCCGTCAGCGGCGCGCGGCGAAACAGGTTCTCAAGGTTCGCGACCATGTTCGGCCGCTTGTGCTCGGGGAAGAAGAAGCCAACCGCGTCGAGCCGGCCCACCAGATGCTCGAGGAACTTCTCCACCTCCACCCGCGTCGCCCGTTCGGTCCCGGCGAGCGCATAGGTCGCGGGCGGCGTCGCATCGGCCTGGCGCATCCATTCATAGGCGATGAGCAGCGCGGTCTGGCCGAGGTTGAGCGAGGCGAATTCCGGGTTCACCGGCACGGTGATGACCGCGTTCGACCGCACGATATCGCTGTTCTCGAGCCCGGCGCGCTCGGGCCCGAAGAGCACGCCCACGCGCTCGCCCGCCGCGATCATCGCCCGCGCCTCCGCCATCGCCCGCGCCGGTGTCATCACGGTGCGCGTCAGCGCCCGCTCCCGCGCGGTGGTCGCGAAGACGAAGGAGAGATCGGCGCAGGCGGCATTGGTGGTCTCGAAGACCCCGACCCGGTCGAGCACCCGCGCCGCCCCGCTCGCCATCGCCTCGGCCTTCGGATTGGGCCAGCCGTCGCGCGGCGCGACGAGCCGCATCCGGTCGAGCCCGAAGTTCCACATCGCCCGCGCGGCGGCGCCAATGTTCTCGCCCATTTGCGGCGCGACCAGCACGAAGACCGGTCCCGCGCCGGGCGCCGCGCTCATCTTGCTCTCGTCGGTTTCGCTCACGCCGTCGCTCCCTCTCGCCGGTGGCGGTGATACGCGCTGGAGCGGCATCCGGCAAGGTCGCCACGGAATGAGGTATGCGACGGTATACCGTCTTTTCTTGCGCCGCGTTATGGGCTAGGCAGCGAAGGATTGACGCGTACCGAAACCCCGGAAGGATAGCTTCATGAGCAAGATCAAAGTCGCCAACCCGGTCGTCGAACTCGACGGCGACGAGATGACCCGGATCATCTGGGACTTCATCAAGAAGAAGCTCATCCTCCCCTATCTCGACATCGACCTGAAGTATTACGACCTCGGCATCGAGGAGCGTGACCGCACCAGCGACCAGATCACGGTCGACGCGGCCAATGCCATCAAGGAGTACGGCGTCGGCGTCAAATGCGCGACCATCACCCCCGACGAGGCGCGGGTCGAGGAATTCGGCCTGAAGGAGATGTACCGCTCGCCGAACGGCACGATCCGCAACATCCTCGGCGGCGTGATCTTCCGCCAGCCGATCATCTGCAAGAACGTCCCGCGCCTCGTCCCCGGCTGGACCAAGCCGATCGTCGTCGGCCGTCACGCCTTCGGCGACCAGTACCGCGCCACCGATTTCCGCTTCCCCGGAAAGGGCAAGCTCACGATCAAGTTCGTGGGCGAGGACGGCGAGACCATCGAGCGCGAGGTGTTCAATGCGCCGGGCTCCGGTGTCACGATGGCGATGTACAATCTCGACCAGTCGATCATCGACTTCGCCCGCGCCTCGATGAACTACTCGCTGAACCTCGGCTGGCCGCTCTACCTCTCGACCAAGAACACGATCCTGAAAGCCTATGACGGGCGCTTCAAGGATCTGTTCCAGAAGGTCTACGAAGAGGAATTCGCCGACAAGTTCAAGGCGAAGGGCATCACCTACGAGCACCGGCTGATCGACGACATGGTCGCTGCGGCGCTGAAGTGGTCGGGCGGCTACGTCTGGGCCTGCAAGAACTACGACGGCGACGTGCAGTCGGATACCGTCGCCCAGGGCTTCGGCTCCCTCGGCCTCATGACTTCGGTCCTGATGACGCCCGATGGCAAGACGGTCGAGGCCGAAGCCGCGCATGGTACCGTCACGCGGCACTACCGCGAGCATCAGAAGGGCAACGAGACCTCGACCAACTCGGTCGCCTCGATCTACGCCTGGACGGGCGGCCTGAAGCACCGGGCGAAGCTCGACGACAACGCGGAACTGCTGAACTTCGCCGAGACGCTCGACAAGGTCGTCGTCGACACGGTGGAATCGGGCTTCATGACCAAGGACCTCGCGCTCCTCGTCGGCCCGGACCAGAAGTGGCTGACGACGACGGGCTTCCTCGAGAAGGTCGACGAGAACCTGAACAAGGCGCTCGCCTGACATCGCGGACGCGCCCGGAACCGTTCGGCGCCTCCGGGCGCCGGACGATGTTCCGGGGACACGACAGGCTGGTGTTGAAATCGTCGGGCGAAGGCGATCTGGCGACTGGCTCGCCCCGCGTCAGTTGTACCTGACTGCGTGATCTCATCGGCCAACCCGGCTCGCCCCGGGCGGGACCGCCAATCTCGCGCGGGGCACGACTGTTCTGGCCGGCGCCGCGGGACCGGAACCCTTCGCGGTCGCCCGACCGCCCTCCGATCCTGTTCCCTACGGACATCGCGGCGGTGAAGCCGTGACGCCGATGCCAAAGCCTCATCCAGCAACGCGCTGAGCCGAGCCGAGCCGAGCCGAGCCGAGCGTGGACACCGGCATCCCGGCGCGCCACTGGAATTTGCGCCGCGCTCGCGGGATCGTAGCGACGGCCGCGGTGCGCGGGCATCGCTCAGGGACGGCCCCAATCCGCCGGGCCGCGCCACCGGGTTCCGCCCAAGCGTTACTCCGGAAGACCCTCGACGATCACGAGCTCGCGCACCGAGGCGTCCTTCGCGAAGGCCAGGGCTTCCTGGTACCCAGGCGAGTGATAGCAGGCCTCGGCCGCCTCCAGCGTATCGAAGACGATCACCACGTTGCGCGGCCGATCTTCACCCTCGAGCTGCCTGCGGCGGCCGCCGCGGGCGAGGAAACGGCCGCCGCTCGCCTCGATCGCGGGACCGGCGCGCCGGGCATATTCGCCATAGGCCGCCTCGTCGGTGACGCTGACATGGGCGATCCAGTAAGCAGGCATGGTACTCTCCGTCAGGTTTCGAGCAATGCGCGGGCGGCCGCGATCGCTTCCGGCGCGCGGGTCGCATCGGCGCCGCCCGCCTGCGCCATGTCGGGTCGGCCGCCGCCGCCCTTTCCGCCAAGCGCCTCCGCCGCCGCGCGAACCAGATCGACCGCTGACACCCGGGTCGTGAGATCGGGCGTGACCCCGGCCGCGACCGCGGCCTTGTCGCCGGTGTCGGCGACGAGCAGCACCACGCCCGAGCCGAGCCGGGTCTTGTGCTCGTCGATCAGCCCGCGCAGATCCTTGCCGGAGACGCCCGAGAGCGTGCGCGCGAGGAAGGGCACGCCACCCACCTCCTCGGGCCCTTCCTCGGCCGGACCAACGCCCGTCCCGCCCGAGAGCGCGAGCTTGCGCCGCAGCTCCGCGAGTTCGGAGGCCTGCGCCTTGCGCTCGTCAAGGAGCGCGCGCACCCGCTCCGCGACTTCCTCCGGCCGCGCGCGCAAGAGCCCGGCGGTCTCACGCAGCGCCGCGTCCTGAGCAGCGACATGCGCGAGCGCGCCGGCGCCGGTCAGCGCCTCGACCCGACGGGTTCCGCCGGCGCTCGCACCCTCGCTCAGAATCTTGAACGCGCCGATGTCACCTGTGCGGCCGACATGCGTGCCGCCGCAGAGTTCGAGCGAATAGGTATCGCCAGCCGCGCCCACGCCGGAGCCCGCTGCCTTCCCCATCGAGACGACCCGCACCTCGTCGCCATACTTCTCGCCGAAGAGCGCCCGGGCCCCGAGATCCTGCGCGCCGGCGGGCGTCATGACGCGGGTCTCGACGGCGGTGTTCTGGCGGATGTAGTCGTTGACCTCGCTTTCGACCCGGGCGAGCTCGTCGGCCGACATCCCCTTCGCATGGCTGAAATCGAAGCGCAGACGGTCGGGCGCGACGAGACTGCCCCGCTGCGCCACATGGTCGCCGAGTTCGCGCCGCAGAGCCTCGTGCAGGAGATGCGTCGCGGAATGATTGGCCCGGATCGCCGTCCGGCGGTCATGGTCCACCGTGAGGACGGCCGGGACGCCAGGAACCAGGTCCCCCGCCTCGACCTTGCCGTAGTGGACATAGAGGCCGAGCTTCTTGCGCACGTCGGTGATCGTCACCGTCGCACCATCCGTCGTGAGCCTACCCGTATCGCCGACCTGGCCGCCCGATTCACCGTAGAACGGCGTCTGGTTCAGGATGATCTGCGCGCTGTCGCCAGCCTGGACCGAGCCGACCGTCTCGCCGTCGCGGACGATCGCGAGGATCTGGCCCTCGGCGGCCTCGGTGTCATAGCCAAGGAACTCCGTCCCGCCGAGCTTCTCGCCGAGTTCGAACCAGATCGCCTCGTCCGCCGCCTCGCCCGAACCGGTCCAGGCCGCGCGGGCCTTGCGCTTCTGCTCGGCCATCGCCGCCTCGAAGCCGGGCACGTCGACGGCGCGGCCCTGCTCGCGCAGCGCATCCTGCGTCAGGTCGAGGGGGAAGCCGTAGGTATCGTAGAGCTTGAAGGCGGTCTCGCCGGGCAGTTCGTCGCCCTCGGGAAGCCGCGACAGTTCATCGTCGAGAAGCCTGAGGCCGCGGTCGAGGGTCGCCTTGAAGCGGGTCTCCTCGTTCAGCAGCGTTTCCTCGATCAGCGCCTGTGCGCGGCCGAGCTCGGGGAAGGCCGCGCCCATCTCGCCGACGAGCGCGGGCACCAGACGGTGCATGACCGGGTCCTGCGCCCCGATCAGATGCGCGTGGCGCATCGCCCGGCGCATGATCCGGCGCAGCACATAGCCGCGGCCCTCGTTCGAGGGCATCACGCCATCCGCGATCAGGAAGGAGGTCGAACGAAGATGGTCGGCGATCACCCGGTGATGCGTCTTGCCCGGGCCGTCGGGGTCCGACGAGGTCGCATGCGCCGAGGCCTCGATCAGCGCGCGCATGAGGTCGGTGTCGTAATTGTCGTGCTTGCCCTGCAGCACCGCGCCGATCCGCTCGAGCCCCATGCCGGTGTCGATCGACGGCCGCGGCAGCGGCGTCCGGCTCTCGTCCTCGTGCTGCTCGAACTGCATGAAGACGAGATTCCAGATCTCGATGAACCGATCGCCGTCCTCGTCAGGGCTGCCCGGAGGGCCGCCCCAGATGTCCGGCCCGTGGTCGAAGAAGATCTCGGAGCAGGGGCCGCAGGGGCCGGTCGGACCCATCATCCAAAAGTTGTCCGAGGTCGCGATCCGGATGATCCGGTCATCGGGGAGGCCCGCGACCTTCTTCCAGAGCACCGCCGCCTCCTCGTCATCGTGATAGATGGTGACGAGCAGCTTGTCCTTCGGCAGGCCGAAATCCTTGGTCAGCAGTTCCCAGGCATGCGGGATCGCCTGTTCCTTGAAATAATCGCCGAAGGAGAAATTTCCGAGCATTTCGAAGAAGGTATGGTGCCGCGCCGTGTAGCCGACATTGTCGAGATCGTTGTGCTTGCCGCCGGCGCGCACGCATTTCTGGCTGGTCGCGGCCCGGGCATAGTCGCGATGCTCGACCCCGGTGAACAGGTTCTTGAACTGGACCATGCCCGAATTCGTGAACATGAGCGTCGGATCGTTGCGCGGAACGAGCGGTGAAGAGGCGACGACGCGGTGATCGTTCCGCCGGAAATAGTCCAGAAACGTGGAGCGGATTTCGTTCAGGCTGGCCATCGGTTTCTCGCAAGCAGGATGGGCGCGGCGCGGATGCCGCCCGTGACCGCCACGGTTAGCCTTCCCGCGCGGCGGAGTCCATCGCATCCCTCGGCCGTCTTCGAGGCGATGGGCGCCGGGGATCACCGCTGCGCGCCGGCTCCGGGGAGGAGTGACTCGGAACACCGCTCCGGGAACCGAACCCCTACCGTTGCCCCCGGCCGCGCACCGCCGTGGTTTGCGAATGGGGGCGAGCCTCCCGCCCCCTTTCCCGCGACGGCGTCGCTTCGCCTCAGTCCTCCACCACCTCGGCCTGTTCCTCGGTGGTCATGCCGAAATCGAGGCCGTGGGCGGCGCGGAGCTTGTCCTCGATCTGCCAGGAGATGTCGGGGTTGTCCTTCAGGAACTGCTTCGCATTCTCGCGGCCCTGGCCGATGCGCTGATCGCCGAAGGAATACCAGGCGCCGGATTTCTCGACGACGCCGGCCTTGACGCCGAGATCGATGAGCTCGCCGCGTTTCGAGATCCCCTCGCCATACATGATGTCGAACTCGACCTGGCGGAACGGCGGCGCGACCTTGTTCTTGACCACCTTCACGCGGGTCGTGTTGCCGACGACCTCGTCGCGGTCCTTGATCGAGCCGATGCGGCGGATGTCGAGCCGGACGCTGGCGTAGAACTTGAGCGCATTGCCGCCCGAGGTGGTTTCCGGGCTGCCGAACATCACGCCGATCTTCATCCGGATCTGGTTGATGAAGATCACCATGCAGTTCGAACGGCTGATCGCGGAGGTGAGCTTGCGCATCGCCTGGCTCATCAGGCGCGCCTGCGCGCCGACCTGCGCCTCGCCCATGTCGCCCTCAAGCTCGGATTTCGGGGTCAGCGCGGCGACGGAATCGACCACGACGACCGAGACCGCGCCGGAACGCACCAGCGTCTCGGTGATCTCGAGCGCCTGCTCGCCGGTGTCGGGCTGCGAGATCAGAAGCTCGTCGATATCGACGCCGACCTTCTTGGCATAGACCGGGTCGAGCGCATGTTCGGCATCGACGAAGGCGCAGACGCCGCCCTTGCGCTGCTCCTCGGCGAGGACGTGGAGCGCCAGCGTGGTCTTGCCCGAGCTTTCCGGCCCGTAGATCTCGACGATGCGGCCCTTGGGCAGGCCGCCGATGCCGAGCGCGATGTCGAGCCCGATCGATCCGGTGGAAATCGCCTCGATATCCAGCGCCGGCGTCGCCCCGAGCTTCATGATCGAGCCCTTGCCGAAACTGCGCTCGATCTGCGCGAGCGCCGATTCCAGCGCCTTCTGCTTGTCCATCCCGCGTCTTTCGCTGAAGTCCAGAATCTGACTGGCCATTGCCGCCTCTTATTTCACAGTTGCACCGGACCGGCAATCGCCGGCGGACGGGGATGTTCCCCACATGTTCTCATGTTGCCAAGATGGGGGCAAAGAGGGAACATTGCAAACTGAATCTCGGGGCGCCGAGCGCCCGGCGCGGCGCCGGTTAACGGCGGGCCAGTCGGCGCCTCATCCGTCGAGCGCCTCCTTCACCCGTTCCGTCAACTCCTGCAACGTGAAGGGCTTGGCGAGGAATGCCGCGTCCGGGATGCCGCCGTCGCCACCCACGAAGGCGTCCTCGGCATAGCCCGACATGAAGATGACCTTCGCCGTGGGACGCGTGCGGATCGCTTCCCGCACCCAGGCCGGGCCGTCGAGACCCGGCATGATCACGTCCGAGAGCATGATGTCGACGTGGAAATCGGCGTCGCGCAGGATCTCGAGCGCTTCCTCTCCCGAACTCGCCTCGACGACGGTATAGCCGCGCAGCCGGAGCGCGCGCGCGGCGAAACTCCGGACGGCATCCTCGTCCTCGGCGAGCAGCACGAGGCCCCGCCCGGTCAGGTCGCGCGGCCGGGGCGCCTCGATCTCGGGCGTGGGCGCGGCGTCGCGGCTGTCATGGGCCGGGAGGTAGATCGTGAAGGTCGCCCCCTGCCCCGGCGGGCTCTCTGCGAAGATGAAACCCCCCGTCTGCTTGATGATGCCATAGGCCGTCGAGAGCCCGAGGCCAGTGCCCTCGCCGACCTGCTTGGTCGTGTAGAAGGGTTCGAAGATCTTGTTGAGCCGGTCGCGCGGGATGCCGATGCCGGAATCGGCGACCTCGATCACCACGTAGTCGCCCTTCAGGATCGCGGCGCGGTCGCGGTTCACATCCTGGTCGAAATGCTCGTTCCTCGTCGTCACGCGCACCTCGCCGCCGCGGGGCATCGCATCGCGGGCGTTGACGACGAGGTTCATGATCACCTGTTCGAGTTGGCGCTCGTCCACGCGGACCGGGGCGAGATCGGCCCCGTGCTCGATCCTGAGCGTCACCTTGTCGGTCAGCAGGCGGTTCAGGAGGTGGCTGAGCTCGCTCAGCGTGTCCTGCAGGTGAATGACCGTCGGGCGCAGCGTCTGCTTGCGCGAGAACGCGAGCAATTGGCGCACCAGCGAGGCGGCGCGATTGGCGTTCTGGCGGATCTGCATCAGATCGCCGTGTTCGACATCGGCGACATCGTGGCGCATGAGCAGGAGGTCGCAGTGGCCGTTGATCGCGGTCAGCAGGTTGTTGAAATCATGCGCCACTCCGCCGGCGAGCTGGCCAACGGCCTGCATCTTCTGGCTCTGCACGAACTGCGCCTCCAGCGTCCTGAGCTCGGTGGCATCCGAGAGGATCGCGAGCACCGAGGGCACCCCGTCGAGCACGGCGCGGGTCAGCGTGACCTGCAGGAAGATCTCCTGCCCTTCGACGACGGCGCGCGCCGCCTCCGGTTTCCCGAGCGCCCGGCCGCGCAGCGTGTCGGCGACCTGCTCCGCCATCGACCGGCCGAGCCCCTCCATCACGCCGTCGATCATCACGCCCGGCCGCGCGGCGGGACCCAGCAGCGCGCGCGCCGCCTTGTTCGCGAAGGACAGGAGGCCGGATGTTTCCATCCGGACGACCGCCACGGGCAGATCCTCGAGGAAGTCGTCCGGCATCAGCCCGCTGATCGCCTCGGGATCGAGCGGGCTCAGCAGGACATCGCGCTGGCCGTCACTCTCGCCGAGCAACACCGCGCGCACGGCGCCGCCTGCCCGGAGCGCATGGGCGCCGTCGTGGCGCAGCGGGGGATCGGCGACGATGTCGCCGACGCCCGCGGGTAGCGATCCGCCGGCGAGCGCGAGCGCCGCGGGATTGGCGGCGAGCACGCGTCCATCGGCGTCGATCCGTATCCAGGGAAGCGATGTCGGAACCTCGTCCCCGCCGTCCTCCGCGGCGGCCGGGGCGAGCTCGCGCCAGAGCAGACGCGCGCGTCCATGCCGGGTCACGACGAGACGGCGGCCCTCCGCCTCCTGGCGGGCGACACCGGTCGCCGTGGCCTCCCGGATCAGCCGGTAGCGCGCCGCGGCCGCCTCCGGCAGCCAGTCGCCCGGCGCCCCAGCGGCACCCGACCCCGCGCCCGATCCCGCGCCAGCCTGGGCGATCGCCGCGGCGTTACGACCGCGCACATGGCCCGCCAGATCCGTGAGATAAACCGCGGTAGGCTGACCGTCGAACCCCGCCGTATCGGCCGCGTCGGCCCGCGCGACCGCGCTCGAGAGCCGGATGACGAGAAGAAAGCCCCCCACCACCAGCCCGGCCGCGGCCAGCGCGGCGGGAAGCACCGGGCCGAGGCCCGGCACGAGCATCAGCCCGGCGGGCAGGAGCAGCAGCAGCCCCGCCGCGAGCGCGGGGTGCGGCGTCCGAGAACCGCCGATGGAGTCCCGTGGCACGTCATCGTCTCCCGCTGCCGACACTCAACCTTAGCGTGTCATGGCGAGATCAGCCACCGATAAAGTTAACGGAAGATTGAGAGCGCTGTCCGGGAACAGACCCGGGCGCCCGGAAGCGGGCCATGTAGAAACCGTCCCCGCCGTCGACCGGGCTCAGGCGGCGGTCTCCGAGCGGCGTCCATCCCGGCTGGCGTGCCGCGAAGGCGGCGGCCCGTTCCTCGTTCTCCGCGCGCAGGAGCGAGCAGGTCGCATAGACGATGATCCCGCCCGGCCGGACCCGCGCCGCCGCCTCGTCGAGGATCGCGTCCTGCAGCGGCGGATACCCCGCCACCTCCTCCGGGGTCAGCCGCCACTTGCCCTCCGGCTTGCGCCGCCACGCGCCCGTGCCGGAACAGGGCGCGTCGACCAGAACGAGATCGCAGACCGCGCCGAGCCGCGCATGATCGCGGGCCGACAGGATCGCGATCTCGGCGCCCGCGCGCCGCGCCCGCTCCGGCAGATCCGACATGCGCCGGGGGTTGGCGTCCCAGGCCATCAGCCGCCCGCGTCCCCGCATCGTCGCGGCCAGCGCCAGCGTCTTGCCGCCGCCGCCGGCGCAATAATCGAGCACCGTCATCCCCGGCTCCGCGCCCGCCGCCTCGGCGACGTACTGGCTGGAGACATCCTGCAACTCGACCATGCCCTGGCTATAGGCCCGGCTCGCCGCCACCGCGCGCGGGTTCTCGAGCACCCGCAGCGCATGGCCCGCCAGCGGCTGCGAGGCGACGCGGACGCCGTCGCGCGCGAGGACCACGGTCGCGGCGTCGGCGTTGGTGCGGAGCGTATTGACCCGAAGATCCACCGGCGCGCGATGGCGCATCGCCTCAAGCACCGCGCCGAAATCCCCGCCCAGCGCCGCGTGGAGCGCGGGGCCGAGGAAATCGGGAAAGTCGAGCCGCACCGCCTCCGGCGCCCGCGCGATATCGCCGACGAGGCGCGCGCGCTCCGCCGCGGAGGGCGGCGCGGGATCATAGCCGTCACCGGTGCAGAGCGTGTCGAGCCCGCCCTCCTCCGCGGCGAGCGCGAGGCCGATCGCGCGCCCGGTATCGCCGCCGCCGAGCCAGCCGAGCGAGCGCCGGCGACGCAGCCCGTCGAAAACCAGATCCCGCACCGCGGCGCGATCCTTGGACCCGGCGAAACGGCTGCCGCGCGCCCAACGCGTCAGGACCCGCTCGGCCGGCTCTCCGGCGAGGATCGGGTCGAGAAGCTCCATCGCGGCGGACAGGCGGGCACCGGGCGTCATGGCCGTCTAGTGCCGAGAAATCGGCGCCGAGGCAACCCGCGCGGCACGCCCCGCCAGCGTCAACCGCGCGCCGAGAGCCGGGTGAAATGCCCCATCTTCCGGCCCGCCCGCGCCGAGCCCTTGCCGTAGACGTGTACCGCCGCGCCGGTCATGGTCTCGGCCGAGAAGATCTCCTCGCCGAGCAGGTTCGTCATCACCGCGTCCGAATGCCGGGAGCCGTCGCCGAGCGGCCAGCCGCAGATGGCGCGGACATGCTGTTCGAACTGGTCGATCAGGCAGGCGTCCTGCGTCCAGTGGCCGGAATTATGCACGCGCGGGGCGATCTCATTGACGACGAGCCCCGAGGGCGTGACGAAAAGCTCGACGCCGATCACGCCGACGTAATCGAGCGCATTCAGAATCCGCCCGGCGAGCAGCACCGCGTCCTGGGCGAGAGGCTTCGGGATCGCCGCCGGCACGGTGGTCGTGCGCAGGATACCGTCCTCATGCGCGTTCTCGCCCGGATCGAAGGCCACCACCTGCCCGTCCACACCCCGGGCCGCGATGACCGAGATCTCGCGGTCGAAGGCGACGAAGCCTTCGAGGACCGAGGGGGTTTCGCCCAACGACTCCCACGCGGCCGGCGCCTCGTCGGCATCGGTCAGCCGCGTCTGGCCCTTGCCGTCATAGCCGAAACGCCGGGTCTTGAGGATCGCCGGCGCCCCGATTCGTCCGAGCGCCGCCGTCAGGTCGCCGAAGTCGTCGATCGCCGCGTAGGGCGCGGTGGCAAGGCCGATGCCGGTGAGGAAGTCCTTCTCCACGATCCGGTCCTGCGACACTTCGAGCGCGCCCATCCCGGGCCGGACCGGCACGAGATCGCTGAGCACACGCGCCGCGCCGAGCGGTACGTTCTCGAATTCATAGGTCGCGACATCGATGCGCGAGGCAAAATCGCTGAGCGCGCCCACGTCATCGTATTCGGCCCGGGTGACGCGGTTCGCGACCTGTCCGGCGCAGGGATCGGCCGCCGGCTCGAAGATCTCGACCTCCATGCCCAGCCGGCTCGCGGCGACCGCGAGCATCCGGCCGAGCTGGCCGCCGCCGAGGATGCCGATGCGGCTTCCGATCGGGAGACGCTCAGCTGCCATGGGGAATCTCGGCGGAAAGCTCGGCGGGAACCTCGGCCACATCGGCGGTCTGGCGCGCCCGCCAGGCATCGAGCCGCTCCGCGAGAGCGCTGTCGGTCGTCGCAAGGATCGCCGCGGCGAGCAGCGCCGCGTTCGCCGCGCCCGCCGGCCCGATCGCGAGCGTGCCGACCGGAATGCCCTTCGGCATCTGCACGATCGAGAGCAGCGAATCCATGCCCGAAAGCGCCTTCGACTGGACCGGGACGCCCAGCACCGGAAGCCGCGTCTTCGCCGCCAGCATCCCCGGCAGATGCGCGGCGCCGCCCGCGCCCGCGATGATGACGCGCAGGCCCCGCGACGCGGCGTCCTCGGCATAGACGAAAAGCCGGTCGGGCGTGCGGTGGGCGGAGACGATCCGCGTCTCATGCGGGATCGCGAGCGCGCGCAGGATCTCCGCGCCGAGGCGCATCGTCTCCCAGTCGCTCTGGCTGCCCATCACGATACCGATCAGGGGCGTGGGCTCTTCGTCAGGGTTCATGCGATGATATCCGGGGTCAGTTCGTCGCTCAGACGGGTGATCTCGTCCTTGAGCATCAGCTTGCGCTTCTTCAGCCGCCGGACCGCGAGCGGGTCGGCACGGGCTTCGAGGTCGAGCGCCGCGATCGCGTCGTCGAGATCGCGATGCTCGGCCCGCAAGAGCTCCAGCTTGACGCGCAGCACATCCTCTCGCGACATCTCGGGGTCAGTCATGGGCGTGGGCTCACCTTTGGCCATCATCCGAGTCTGGCCGGCCGCTTCCCGCGCCGGCCCGTGCATGGACGATCTGAAACGATTTATAGCCGCGCCTTTTGCCCGCGCCTAGGGGATCGGACACCCCGGGGGCCCGGAATCGCCGGTCTTGTATTTCGGGACGCCGCGCCCATCTAGATCTTACGCGGTGTCGCCGAAATGGGGCCCGCGGCGGTCGCTTGGAACAAGGGCTTGGCCATGACAAAGGTAACATTCGCCTCGCATCCATACCTGCTCGGCTTCGAGCAGCTGGATCGGCTGGTCGAAAGGACAGCCAAGGCGGGCAATGACGGCTATCCTCCGTACAATATCGAGCAGCGCGGTGAGACCTCGTACCGCATCACGCTCGCAGTGGCCGGATTCGCAGATGCCGACCTCTCCATCACCGTCGAGAACAATCAGCTGGTGATCCGGGGACGGCAATCCGACGAGGGAGATGACCGGGTGTTCCTTCACCGCGGCATCGCGGCGCGGCAGTTCCAGCGCAGTTTCGTGCTGGCCGATGGGGTGGAAGTTTCGGGCGCCGAGCTCGAGAACGGCCTGCTCCATGTCGATCTGACCCGCGCCCAACCCGAGGCGATCGTGCGAACCATCGCGATAAACGGCAGGAAAGGTTAAGGAGGACAGACTGATGACCGACTTTCCGTCTCTCACCGACGAATCGCCGAACCGCATCGTGTATGTGCGGTCCATGAAGACGTCGGAGCTTCCCGAGGCCCTGCAGGCGCAGGCCCCCGGTCTCGATCACATCTATTCGATCCACTCGCCCGACGGTTCCGTTCTGGCGCTGGTCTCCGACCGCGCGCAGGCCTTCGTCGTCGCACGCCAGAACGAGTTCTCTCCGGTCAGCGTGCACTGACAGGCCGCCAACCGGCGCGCTCGGCAACGGCCGGGCGCGTCATGCGACCGGAGCCTCATCCGGGCCCCCGGGCCGCGGGGCCTGTGGGTTGTTCGAATACCGACCAGTTGGCATCCTCCTCCGGGATCGACGCGACTCGCGCCAGCCCCGCGGAGGAGGCATCATGCAGTACATCATCCCGCATCTCTGGTACGACGGCGCCGCCGAGGAGGCGGCGCGGACCTATGTCGCTCTGTTTCCGAATGCGCGGCTTGGCCGGTCCGCCCGTTACAGCGAGGTCGGGCAGGAGGACCACGGCCAGCCAGCGGGCTCGCTCATGTTCCAGGAGTTCGAGATCGCCGGCACGCGGCTGAACGCGCTGAACGGCGGGCCGCGCTTCAGCTTCACGCCGGCGATCTCGCTCTTCGTCACCCTGCCCGACCGCGCGGCGATCGATGCGCTCTGGGGCGGCCTGATCGAGGGCGGCGAAACGCTGATGCCGCTCGATACCTATCCGTGGTCCGAACGCTATGGCTGGCTGGCGGATCGCTGGGGGCTCAACTGGCAGATCTGTCTCGGCGATCCGGCCAGATCCGGCCGGGCCGTGGCGCCGCTCCTGAGCTTCGCCGGCCCCCGCGCGGGCGAGGCCGAAGCGGCGGTTCGCGACTGGGTGGCGCTGTTCCCGAACTCCGCCATCGAAGGCTTCGCACGCTATGGCGAAAACGGACTTGCCGCCCCGGTGGAGGGCGCGCGCGGCGTCGCGCATGGCCAGTTCACGCTGATGGGCGAGACCTTCATGGTGATGGATGCCTTCGGCGCGCACGACTGGGATTTCAACGAGGCCATCTCGCTCTTCGTGCGCTGTTCCGATCAGGCTGAGATCGATCGGCTCTGGTCCGCCATGTCGGCGGTCCCGGAGTCGGAGGCCTGCGGCTGGCTCAAGGACAGGTACGGCATATCCTGGCAGATCACGCCCGACAGCGTACTTCGCATGCTGGGCGACACCGATCAGGAACGGGCCGACCGGGTGATGGCGGCGTTCCACAAGATGAAGAAGGTCGATGTCGCCGCGCTCGAAGCGGCCTACGCACGCTGATCCGGCCCGCGCTCCGGGTCGTCGTGGACCCGGCCCGTGAAGAAGGCCGTGACGAAAGCCGCGAGCAAGGCCGGACCCTCAGGCCCGGGCCGCCTCGGCGACGGCTTCCGCCCCGGCCTCGGTCTCGGCCTCATGCGCCGCGAGGAAGCGTTCCGCCTCGAGCGCGGCCATGCAGCCCATGCCGGCGCTCGTGACCGCCTGCCGGAAGATCGGGTCGCAGATGTCGCCGGCGGCGAAGACGCCCGGAACCTCGGTCGCGGTCGAACCGGGCTTGACCTTCACATAGCCGCCGGAATGCAGCGTGAGCTGACCGGCGACCAGTTCGCTCGCCGGCGCATGGCCGATCGCGATGAAGATGCCATCGGCCGGAATGTCCCGCGCCTCCCCGGTCTCGACGTCCCGGATGCGCGCGCCATTGACCGAGGGCGGAGTCGCGTCTCCCGTCACCTCGTCGAGCGTGTGGTTCCAGATCACCTCGACCTTCGGATGCTTGAAGAGCCGGTCCTGGAGGATCTTCTCCGCCCGAAGCGAGTCGCGGCGATGGACCAGCGTCACCTTCGAGGCGAAATTGGTCAGGAACAACGCCTCCTCGACGGCGGTGTTCCCGCCGCCGACAACGACGACCTCGCGGTTCCGGAAGAAGAACCCGTCGCAGGTCGCGCAGGCCGAGACGCCGAAGCCCTTGAACTTCTCCTCGGACGGCAGCCCGAGCCATTTCGCCTGCGCCCCCGTCGCGAGGATCACGGCGTCGGCGGTGTAGATGTCGCCGCTTTCGCCCGCGGCGACGAAGGGCCGCCGCGAAAGATCGAGCGAGGCGATGTGGTCGGTGACGATCTCCGCGCCGGTCGCGCGGGCATGGGCCTCCATGCGGACCATGAGGTCGGGGCCCTGCACCTCGGTATCGCCGGGCCAGTTCTCGACCTCGGTCGTGATGGTGAGCTGGCCGCCCGGCTGCATCCCCTGGACGAGGATCGGCGACAGCATCGCGCGGGCGCCGTATATCGCCGCCGTATATCCGGCCGGACCGGACCCGATGATCAAGAGACGAGTGTGACGCTCAGCCGACATGGTACAGTGACCCCTGGCACAATGATCCGCGAACGGAACCCGGAACGGATCCCCGAATGACCGGCGTCATATAGGAGCCCGGAGCCGCGAAGGAAAGTCCGCGGGACATCGCGGGGACCGGCCGTCCGTGAGACCGCCACCCGATCGAGGAACCCGTCCGGGTGGGCTTTCCGTTTCCTTTCGCCTGTGCGAAAGATTGTTGCGTTCACGCACCCGCGCGCCTAATTACCGCGACACATTACGGGAACTATCGCGTCTCATGGCTTCCACCAAACTCGATCCGATCGACCGCCGGATTCTCGCGGAACTCCAGGCCGATGGCAGGATGACGAATGTCGAACTGTCGCGCCGTGTCGGGATCTCCGCGCCGCCGTGCCTCAGGCGGGTGCGCGCGCTGGAGGAGGGCGAACTCATCCGCGGCTATCACGCGGATGTCAACGCGCGCGAACTCGGCTTCGAAGTGCAGGTCTTCGCGATGATCCGGCTGTCGAGTCAGGCCGAGCCGGATCTCGCCGCCTTCGAGGCGCGGTGCCGCGAATGGCCGCTGGTGCGCGAATGCCACATGCTGAACGGCGAGATCGACTTCATCCTGAAATGCGTCGCGCCGGACCTCACGACCTTCCAGAGCTTCCTGACAGAAGGGCTCACCTCGGCGCCCAACGTGGCGAGCGTGAAGACGAGCCTCGTCATCCGCTGCGCGAAGGACGAGCCGGCGGTCCCCTTCGACGTCTACGAGGAGCGCGCCCGCGCCCGCGACTGATGCGAGGGGATTGATGACTGACGCGGGGGATCGAAGCCGGGGGGCTGCCCGCCCTCCGCTTCGATTGGCCGTCCTCGGTCATCGCCTGCCCGTGCGTCAGAGACGGATCGCGGCGATCATCCGGCCATAATCGGGCTCGCCCGCGTGGGTGGCACGGCGATAGGAATAGAACCGCTCCGGGTCGGAATAGGTGCAGTGACCCGTCCATTCCGCCTCCACGCCGAGATCCCGCAACCGGCTCAACACGAAGCCCGGCAGGTCGAAGCGCAGCCGGTCGCCCGGGCCGGGAACGAAGAAGCGGTCGAATCCGGCCTCCTCCCAGGCGAACTGTTCGAAGAATTCCGGTCCGACCTCGTAGGCGCGCTGGCTGATCGTCGGCCCCACCGCCGCGCGGATCGCGCTCCGCCGGGCGCCGAGCGCCTCCATCGCGATCACGGTCCGCTCCAGCACGCCGTCGAGCGCGCCACGCCACCCGGCATGCGCCGCCCCGATCACCGGCGCGTCGCCGGCGCGCAGGAGGACGGGCGCGCAATCCGCCGTCAGGATGCCGAGTGCGATCCCCGGCCGGTCCGTCACCGCCGCGTCGGCCTCCGGCCGTTCCCCGCCGCTCCATGCCGCGGTGACGGAGACGACGCGGGTCGAATGCACCTGGCGGAGCGACACGAGGCCCGCGGGCGCGACACCCATCGCCCCGGCGACCCGGGCGCGGTTGATCGTCACCGCCTCGTTCAGATCGGAGGAACCCTGGCCGCAGTTCAGCCCTTCGAAGATGCCCGAGGAGGCACCTCCCTTGCGCGTGAAGAAGCCGTGCTGTGTGTCCCCAAGAAGGGACGAGGTGAGGATCTCCAGCATTCTCAGTCCGTGCTCGCGCGGATCTCGGCCGGATCGAAACCCGGCAGCCGCGCGCTGCCTCTAGAAGTCAGCCCCAAGACCCGGAAAAGGATTCCCATTTCGTCGGGGTGGGTCAAGCGACGATGCGCCCTGACGATCGCCTCCACAGCATCCGCCTCGCCGCCCCGATCCGGCCCGCCGGCCGGCGCCAGTCCCCGCGCCAGCGCATTCGCACGCGCCGTGATCCCGAGCCGCTCCAGAAACACGCCCTGGGGAACCGGCCCGGCGACGATGGCCGGGCCCGCCGCCTCGCCCAGCGCGCGAAAGCGGACGTGAGTCGTCAGATCCGCCGCGCCCGGATCTTCCAGCGCGCCTACGAACCGATGCGCCTTGACCGCCTGCAGCGTATCCCCGGTGCCGTCCCAGTCGCCGTAGTCGATCACCAGCGCCGCGCCGCCCTCCGCGGCGATCCGCGCGCCGATCCAGGCCGCGGCCGCCTCCGCCCCCGCGTTCACCTCGACGATAGCCCCGTCCGGCGCGAGCGGGAAACGCCGCGCGAGTTCCGGTTCCGGGCGCGGCGGTCCCCAGGCGAAGGCGAGACCGGAGGGCTCCGCGCGGATCACGAGCCGCTCACACCATGCCATGTCGGCGCGCCGGAACTGCCGCGCCGGCAACGCGTCGAAGAATTCGTTGGCAACGAGGAATAGCGGCCCCGGCGGCAGGTCATCGAGACGCCCCGCCCAGTTCGGCCGGAACGGTCCGAGCAGCTCCGCCTGCCGCGCCCTAAGCGCGGGACTGGTCTCGACCAGCCAGAGCTCGGCCGCGGAGGCGAAGCCCGGCACCCGCGCCGCCACCCGCAGCGCGTCGCGCATCAGCGTCCCTCGCCCCGGCCCGAGCTCGGCCAGCACGAACCGCTCCGGCGCCCCCCGCCCCTGCCAGACCTCGGCGAGCCAGGCGCCGATCAACTCGCCGAACATCTGGCTGATCTCGGGCGCGGTGGTGAAGTCGCCCCCGGCGCCGAGCGGATCGCGGCGGGTGTAGTATCCGTGTTCCGGATGCCCGAGGCAGAGCGCCATGTATTCGTCGAGCCGCATCGGCCCGTGCTCGGCGATCAGCCGCTCGATGACTTCGCCGAGCGGCGTCACGCTCCGACCCGCCGCGCGCGGAAGTAGAGGAAGAGCCCGAGCGCGAGCATCGGCAGCGTGAGCACCTGCCCCATGGTCAGCCCCCACTCCGCCCCGAACGCGATCACATGGCCGGCGGGATTGTCGGGCGTCACGAATTGCGCGTCCGCCTGGCGGAACAGTTCGACGAAGATCCGGGCAAGCGCGTAGCCGATCAGGAACAGGCCGAAGATGCGCCCCGGAAAGGCGAGCGCCCCCCTCTGGATCGCGACGACGAGCACGAGGAACAGCACGATCCCTTCGAGCCCGGCCTCGTAGAGCTGCGAGGGATGGCGCGCGCAGACCGCCGTCCAGTCTACCGGACAGGTGGCGCCCTCGCCCGGGAACATCACCGCCCAGGGCGCGGTCGAAGGCTTGCCCCAGAGTTCGGCGTTGATGAAATTCGCGATCCGCCCGAAGAAGAGCCCGATCGGCGTGGCCGCCGAGACCGCGTCGCCGATGCTCAGGATCGGAAAGCCGTTGCGAAGGCTGAAGAGGATGATCCCGGTCGCGACCCCGAGCAACCCGCCGTGAAAGGACATGCCGCCCTCCCAGACCGCGAGGACGCGGCCCGGATTGGCGAGGAAATACGCGGGTTGATAGAAGAGCACGTAGCCGATGCGCCCGCCGAGGATCACGGCGAGCACCATCCAGGTCAGGAGATCGTCCGACCGCTCCGGCGGCATCGGCGCCCGGCCGCCCCAGAGCGCCGGCCGCCGGCAGAGCGCCGCGACATAGCGCCACCCGAGGATCAGCCCGGCGATATAGGCGAGCGCGTACCAGCGCAGCGCGAATTCGACGCCGAACAGCTGGATCGAGAACAGACGCGGATCGATGTCGGGAAAGGGCAGGACGAAGGGCATCGCGGCTCCGGCATTGGCGCGTCCCTGCATCGGGGCCGATCGGGACGGAGTCAAGCCGGGCACCCCATCGGCGAGCCCGCCGGGAAGCATGCCGACAGAACCACCGGTGCGGGTCGCGGTTCCGGCGGCGGTCGAGGTGGCGGTTCTTGGCAAACCGGCCGATCATGGCCATATGACGGTTGGAACCGGAGGGAGAGCCCGATGCAGACCCGCAACAAGATCCTCGACGACCTGACGCAGCTGATGTCCAACGCCGTCGGCGTCGCCCAGGGCGCGAAGAACGAGGCGGAGACCGCGCTCAAGGGGATGCTGGACCGCTGGCTCGCGGACCGCGACCTTGTGACGCGGGAGGAATTCGACGCGGTGCGCGCGATGGCACAGAAGGCGCGCGAGGAGAACGAGGCGCTCAGGGCCCGAATCGCCGCGCTCGAGGAAGCCGCGAAATCCTGATCCGGGCCGACGGGCCGCGGCGGGAATCCGCCGCCGCCCGCTTCACGTCATGGTGGAACTTGGCCGACTAGCCGCCGGCCTCGCCAAGCTTTTCGCAGGCGCGGCGATTTTTTCGCCAACGCGGAACCGTCGTCAAAAATTGTCTTTACAGACGTTCAAGGTTCTCACACCATATTTGGTAGGTTCCCCGTCGAGGCGGGTGACCTGTTGTTAACCTCACAGACCCCGAGCGGGGTTGTGCCCCGCCGGCGGCCATTAGCAGAGGCACCGGGCATGGGCATAGTCGAGCGTGATTTTGACTGCGAGGAAATCCACCCCATCGATATCGTGGAGACGCTCGCGGAGGAGCGTTCCTGGGATTTCGACCGGATCGCCGATGATCAGATCGCAATGGCCATCGAAGGAAGCTGGACAACCTATTCCGTCACCCTCGCCTGGTCGGCGCAGGACGAGTCCCTCCGGCTCATCTGCGCCTTCGACCTGGCGCCGCCCGCGCGTCGGCTGAACGCGCTGCACCGCGCGATCACGCTGGCCAACGACAAGTGCTGGACCGGGGCCTTCGTGTTCTGGCCGGAGCAGAAGATGATGGCCTTCCGCTACGGGCTGGTACTGGCCGGCGGCGCGGTGGCGACCTCGGCGCAGATCAACGGCATGGTCCGCGCCGCCCTCCTGTCGGCGGAGCGCTTCTATCCCGCCTTCCAGCTGGTCGCCTGGGGCAATGAATCGCCGGAGGCGGCGCTCGGCATCGCGATGACCGAGGCATACGGCCGGGCCTGAGGCCCGTGCCCGGCTCCTCCTCCGCCTCCCTGGGAGAAGGAGCCTCGAAGGCCCTGACGCCGATCGCTATTCCCGGTTCTCTCCGGGTGTCACGCGATCGGCGTTTTTTCGTGATAACATCCATCGACCCGGGGTTCTCGCGGCGAGGTCCGCGCGGCTCGGGACGCATCTTCCGCCAAGGTGCGAGATACCGGTTGACTTTATGTTGCAGTGCAGCATAAGGTAGCGGAAGAGAATCAAACCAGAGGAACCCCCGATGTTCGACCCCAAGACCTTCGCCTTCGACCCGGAAAAGATCTCCGAGTTCTTCAAGCAGAACGACTTCACCAAGCAGTTCGCCGCTTTCAAGCTGCCCGAGGTCGACACCGAGGCGCTCCTGAACTCGCAGAAGAAGAACATGGACGCGCTCGTGGAGGCCAACAAGGCCGCCGCCGCCGGCTATCAGGATCTGTTCAAGAAGCAGGTCTCGATCTTCGAGGAAACGATGTCCGAGGCGCAGAAGCACCTCAAGTCGCTCGACACCACCAAGCTCGACGCGGAATCCGCGAAGGCCCAGGCCGAGCTCGCCCGCGCCGCTTTCGAGAAGGCGATCGCCAACATGCAGGCCCTCGCGGAATCCGCGCAGAAGGCCAATGCGAGCGCCTACGAGATCGTCTCGGCGCGTATCCAGGAGAGCATGGTCGAGCTTCGCGACCTCGCGTCCAACCTGAACAAGAAGGCCTGATCGCGCCGTAGCGTTCAGACTTTTCGCCTGAATTCCGGAAAACCGCTTGCCCTGACCGGGCGGGCGGTTTTTCTGTTGCACGGGGGGCAAACGGGCGGCCCGGGCGGACGAGGAACGATCGCATGGGCGACACGGCGAGCTTCGACGATTTCCTTCGCCTCGACATCCGCGTCGGCCGGATCGAACGCGCCGAACATTTCCCGGAGGCGCGCAAACCTGCCTACAGGCTCTGGATCGATTTCGGCCCCGAGTTCGGCACGCTTCGGTCCTCCGCCCAGATCACCGTCCACTACACCCCGGCGGAACTGGTCGGCCGCCGGGTGCTCGGCGTCGTGAACTTCCCGCCCCGCCAGATCGGCCCCTTCCGCTCCGAAGTGCTCGTGCTCGGCCTCGCCGACGCGGAAGGGGCGGTCGTTCTCGTGTCACCCGACGCCGAGGTTCCGCTCGGCGCGCGCCTGCATTGAAGGAACAGCCCTTGCCGCTCCCCCGAGTCATCGCCACGCGCAAGCTTCCCGCCCCGGTCGAGGAGCGGCTGCGTACGAATTTCACCGTCGCACTCAACGAGGACGACACCCCCTTCACCCCCGGGCGGCTAGCCGAAGCCTTGCGGCAGGCCGATGGCGTCCTCTGCGCGGTGACGGACAGGATGTCGGCCGACCTGCTCGGGACCGAGGGCCTCCAGACCCGCGTCCTCGCCAATTTCGGCGTCGGCGTGAACAACATCGACCTCGCGGCGGCGGAAAAGGCCGGGATCGCGGTCGGCAATACGCCCGACGTGCTGACCGATGCGACGGCGGATCTCGCGATCGCGCTCATGCTCGCGGCGACGCGGCGCATGTACGAGACCGAGAAGATGCTGCGCGAAGGCCGCTGGCAGGGTTTCTCCCTCACGGCGCAGCTCGGCATGGGGCTGAGCGGCAAGACAATCGGGATCGTCGGCATGGGCCGCATCGGCCAGGCCACGGCGCGGCGCGCGGCGCTCGGCTTCGGGATGAAGGTCATCTACTACAACCGCTCGCCGCTCAGGGTCACGCTCGATTTCCCCGCCGAACGGCGCGAGACGATCGAGGAGGTGATGGCCGAGGCCGATGTGGTGTCGCTGCATATTCCGGGCGGCGGCGAGAACCGGGGCCGGATCTCGGCGGCGATGATCGCGGCGATGAAGCCGACCGCCTATCTCGTCAACACCGCGCGAGGCGACGTGGTCGAGGAACCCGCGCTGATCGCCGCGCTCGCCGAGGGCAGGATCGCCGGCGCCGGGCTCGACGTCTTCGCCGAGGAGCCGAAGGTGCCGGCCGAGCTGATCGCGCTCGATAACGTGACGCTGCTGCCCCATATCGGCAGCGCGACGCTGGAGACCCGCACCGCGATGGGCATGCTCGCGGTCGACAATCTCGAAGCCTTCTTCGCCGGGAAACCGATGCCGGCCAGGGTCGTCTGAGACGCCGCCGGGCATCTCCCCCGCGGCCTGCGACTTGACAGGTCGCGGCCGGGCTGGTCGATGGGCTCCCGGGAAGGCTGCGGGGAAATCCCATGGATGCGACGACCATCGGGCGGCCCACGCTCACGACGCGGGTCGAGAGCTGGGAATGCGACTTCAATGACCACTGGAACGCGCGTTTCTATGGGCGGAGCTTTCAGCTCGCGGCCGAGCGGGTGGCGACGCTCCGCGGGCTGGACAATCCGGGCATGGCGCTGCTTGGCTCGCGGACCATCCGGTTTCACCGCGAGCTCCTCGCCGGCACCGCCGTCGAAGTCCGCTCCGCCCGCGTGACCTCGGGCGCTCACGCGGGCGCGGTGGCGCATCTCCTGAGCGGCGGCGGCCGTCTCTCGGCGACCGCGCTGGACCTGCCGGGTCGCGGCGGCGAGGCGCTGCCGGGCGTCGGTCCGGAAATCGGCCGGCTCGCCTTTCCCCGCGGCGCGCCGACGCCCCCCGAGGAGAACAGCTGGGCCGGCTCCGAGATCGCGGAGACCGGCGCGGCCCGGCCGGCGGAATTCGACCACACCGGCGCGTTTCTGCACGAGGAGATCGTCCGGCGCGGCGCCTACGGGCTGCACGCGATGCTCGACCGGCTCGGCTTCACCACGCGCTTCGAGGCCGAGAACAGGATCGGCCGCATGGTCGTGGAAAGCCGGATCACCCCGCTCGGCGCCTGCCTCCCCGGCACGATGATCCGGGTCCGGTCGCGGATCGCGCGCATCGGGCGGACCTCCATTGCGACGCGCCACCGGCTGGAGACGGACCGCTGCGCACCGATCGCGTGCATCGAGAACAGCCTCGTCGCCGTCGACCTCGAAACCCGCCGCGCCGTCGGTGTTCCGGCGTTTCTCCGCCGCCTCGACCCCGCCTCGAGCTACGCGCCTCTCCGCGCTTCGGACCCCACCCCGGATGATGCCACCAACCGGCGCGGCGCGGGCCCGAAATGACGCCCGCGCCGCCTCTCCGCGAGGCGGGCGCGGCCCGGCGCGGGCGGGTGTCCGATCTTAATTTGCTTGCTTCTCGGGCAACATGGTCAATAGATGGGCATCGGCGAAGGATTTTCCGGCACCGGCCAACGCGCGACGGCCGGGTGCTTGAATCCACCCCATCAAGCTGATTTTTCGACCCCGATCCACGACTGGGTCGTTCGGACTGGAAAAGGGAGCGTCCCCCTCATGAAGAAGATCGAAGCGATCATCAAACCATTCAAGCTCGACGAGGTGAAAGAGGCGCTTCAGGAAGTTGGCATTCAGGGCCTCAGCGTGACCGAGGCGAAGGGTTTCGGCCGTCAGAAGGGCCATACCGAACTCTACCGCGGCGCCGAATACGTCGTGGACTTCCTTCCGAAGGTGAAGATCGAGGTCGTGCTCGGCGATGACCAGGTGGACGCGGCGGTCGAGGCGATCATCTCCGCCGCCAAGACCGGCAAGATCGGCGACGGCAAGATCTTCATCCTCCCCGTCGATCAGGCGATCCGCATCCGCACCGGCGAGGAAGGCAACGACGCCCTCTGACGCGGCGCTCCCGCGAGACAGTGCCGGACCCGGCTTCCCGGGTCCAAGCGGCCCGGCCGAGGCCGCGAATGCATAGTGAGACAGAACTAAGCTAAGGAACAGACATGAGCGATAAAGAGTCCATTCTGAAGTCCCTCAAGGACGACGAGATCTCCTATGTCGACATCCGCTTCACCGACCCGAAGGGCAAGCTCCAGCATGTGACCGTGCTCGCCGATCTCGTCGACGAGGATTTCCTCGATGAGGGATTCATGTTCGACGGCTCCTCGATCGCCGGCTGGAAGGGCATCGAGGAATCGGACATGAAGCTCATGCCCGATGTGGAGAGCGCCTACGTCGATCCGTTCTTCGCCGAGAAGACGCTCTGCCTGCACTGCTCGGTCGTCGAGCCCGATACCGGCGAGCCCTATGAGCGCGACCCGCGCGGCACGGCCGAGAAGGCCGAGGCTTACCTCAAGTCCTCCGGCCTCGGCGACGCGGCCTATTTCGGCCCCGAGGCGGAATTCTTCCTGTTCGACGACGTGCGCTTCTCGAACACGATCAACAAGGTCAGCTTCCAGATCGACGCGATCGACGCCTCCTGGAACACCGACACCGCCTATGAGATGGGCAACATGGGCCATCGGCCCGGCGTCAAGGGCGGCTACTTCCCCGTGCCCCCGGTCGACAGCGCCCAGGACATCCGCGCCGAGATGCTCTCGACGATGAAGCGGATGGGCATGAAGGTCGACAAGCACCACCACGAGGTGGCCTCGGCGCAGCACGAGCTCGGCCTCATCTTCGGCACGCTGACGAAGCAGGCCGACGAGATCCAGAAGTACAAATACGTCATCCAGCAGGTCGCCGCCGCCTATGGCAAATCCGCGACCTTCATGCCGAAGCCCTATTACGGGGACAACGGCTCGGGCATGCACGTCAACATGTCGGTCTGGAAGGACGGCAAGCCGCTCTTCGCGGGCGACAAATACGCGGACCTCTCCCAGGAGGCGCTCTGGTACATCGGCGGGCTCCTGCATCACGCGAAGTCGCTCAACGCCTTCACCAACCCGACCACCAACAGCTACAAGCGGCTGATCCCGGGTTTCGAGGCGCCGGTGTTGCGCGCCTATTCCGCGCGCAACCGCTCGGGCTGCGTCCGCATCCCCTGGGCCGAGAGCCCGAAAGCGAAGCGCGTCGAGGCCCGGTTCCCCGATCCGCTCGCAAACCCGTATCTCGCCTTCTCGGCGCTCCTGATGGCCGGTCTCGACGGCATCAAGAACAAGATCGATCCGGGCGACGCCTCGGACAAGGATCTCTACGACCTGCCCCCCGAGGAGCTGTCGGAGATCCCGACCGTCTGCGGCTCGCTGCGTGAGGCGCTGGAGTGCCTCGCGGAGGACAAGGACTACCTCCTCGCGGGCAATGTCTTCACCGAGCATCAGCTCGAAGGCTACATGGCGCTGAAGTGGAAGGAGGTCTTCGCCTTCGAACACACGCCGCACCCGATCGAATACCAGATGTACTATTCCGGCTGATCCGGGCGGGTCCTCCGATTTCGCGAAGGCGGCGCTTCGGCGCCGCCTTTCTGCTATCCGCGAAGCTCCCCGTGACCCTCTGGTCAGGCTGCCCAGCGATGAGGGCGACCTTACTCTCCGGCCCGGCTTCGCCTCACAATCCCTCGCCTCCGGTCCCGAGCAGGCGCGCGACGAACCGGGGCACGCTCTCGATCGCGGGCCCATAGACCGATTCGTCGAAGAGATGAGCGTTCGCCGACTTGCCGAGATTGAACTCGAGCGTGAGGATGCCCATCATGCGGGCGATCTCGACGAATTCCGCCGCCGGATAGACCGCGCCAGACGTTCCGATCGCGACGAAAAGATCGGAGCGGGCAAGAGCCTCCTCGATCTCCGGCATCCCATAGGGCATCTCGCCGAACCAGACCACGTCGGGGCGGAGCGTGCCGACCCGGCCGCAGGCGGCGCAGCGGTCGGTGACGCCGAGATCCGCGCGCCATTCGCGCGTTGCCCGGCAGGAGGAACAGAGCGCGCGCGACAGGCGACCGTGCATGTGATGCACCGCGCGCGAGCCCGCGCGTTCGTGCAGGTCGTCGATGTTCTGGGTACAGAGGAACAGCGCGCCGCCATCCACCTTGAGGCCCTCTCCGAGCCGGCCGAGCGCGACATGCGCGGCGTTCGGCCGCGCCGCCAGCATGTCGCGCCGGCGCAGGTTGTAGAATTCGTGCACCCGCTCCGGATCGGCTGCGAAAGCCGCCGGCGTCGCGAGCTTCATCGGATCGAACTTGTCCCAGATGCCGCCCGCGTCGCGAAAGGTGCCGAGGCCGCTATCCGCCGAGATGCCCGCCCCGGTCAGGACGAAGATCCTCACGCGGCGTCGCCCAAGGGCAGCACGCCCGGCCGGACCGCCTCCAGGCCAGCGCGCTGATCCCCGGTCAGGGCTTCCGGCCGGACCATGTAGGTATGGATGCCGAAGACCACCGCCCGCGTCGCGGGCAGCCGCAGGAAGGTCTGGCGCTCCACCCGGACGAACCGCGCCGGTCCCTCGGGCCGGTGGCGGTCGAACTCACTCCGGGGGTTGTGCAGCCGGTCCTCGCCATAGACGAGCAGGTTCGCCCGCGCCATCGGCCTCTCCGGCCGGATGCCGTCGAAGAGCCGCTGCACGCGTTTCGCAACGCCGTCGTCGTACTGGGGCACCGGCACGTGAATCCGGCTCAGCGTATGGCCGAACTTCTGCGCCAGGGTCCAGTTCGAGGGAAAGCACAGGATCGCGCCGAGCAGCCGATGCTCCGCCTCGCCCCCGAGCTTCAGATGCAGGCAGAAATCCTCCTGCGCGAGCCGCCCCGCCGCGATCAGCGGCTCGCCCCCGAGCGGCACCGCGACGCCGTCGGGCCGGCGCATCACCGCGCCCTCGCGCGCGAAACCCGGAACCCCTTCGAGATGCGACAGCACGACCGCGAGCAGTTCCTCCGCCGCCGGCCGCGCCCGTTCGTCGAGCGCATGGACCGCCTCCGGACGCCCCGCGATCAGCCGGTCGCGGAGTGCCATCTGGCCGGCGAAGGCCTCGTCGCGGACCAGCCATTCCGCGGGTGCGATGGGCCCGGTTCCCGGCAATCGCCAGCTGTGATCCGTCATCCAGGGGGCGACCGGCAGGCGTTCTTGCAAGATCCCGCTCATGGCATCGTTCCCAAAGACCCTTTGCCCGCCGGCGCCAAACCAGATATGGAACGGGCAAGCATCCGCCTCCCTATCCTTGGCGAAACCGGACAAAAGATAAAGAGCCAACCATGGTCCATGCTTCCGATCTCTTCGACGACGATCCCTCGCAAGGCGGCTACGACGCCTCGGCGATCGAGGTTCTCGAAGGGCTCGAGCCGGTGCGCAAACGCCCGGGCATGTACATCGGCGGCACGGACGAGCGTGCGCTGCACCATCTGGTCGCGGAAGTGCTCGACAATTCGATGGACGAGGCGGTCGCGGGCCATGCGAACCGCATCGAGGTCGAGTTGTCAGCGGATCATTCGGTGACGATCCGCGACAACGGCCGCGGCATCCCGGTCGACCCGCACCCGCGGTTTCCCGACAAGTCGGCACTGGAAGTGATCCTCTGCACGCTGCACGCCGGCGGCAAGTTCTCGGGCAAGGCCTATCAGACCTCGGGCGGGCTGCACGGTGTCGGCATCTCGGTCGTGAACGCGCTCTCCGACCGGGTGACGGTCGAAGTCGCGCGCAACCGCCAGCTCTACTCGCAGAGCTTCTCGCGCGGCCTGCCGCTCGGACCGGTGAAGAACGTCGGCCAGACCCTGAACCGCCGCGGCACCACTGTCACCTTCCATCCCGACGCCGAGATCTTCGGCAGTTCGGCGAAGTTCAAGCCTGCGCGGCTCCTGCGCATGGTCCGATCGAAGGCCTATCTCTATTCCGGCGTCGAGATCCGCTGGAAGTGCGACCGTTCGGCGATCCCCTCCGGGGACGATACGCCGGAGAGCGCGACCTTCCACTTTCCAGGCGGCCTCGCCGACTATCTCGGCGAGCGGCTCGAAGGGGCGGACACCTATGCCGAGCGGCCCTTCGCGGGCAAAGTCGATTTCGCCGAGCGTTTTGGCGCCGGCACGGTTGGCTCGGTCGAATGGGCGATCAACTGGACGCCGCAGCGCGATCCCTTCGTCTCCTCCTACTGCAACACGGTGAACACGCCCGAGGGCGGCACCCATGAACAGGGTTTCTGGGCCGCGCTCCTGAAGGGCATCCGCGCCTATGGCGAGCTATCCAACAACCGCAAGGCGGCCCAGATCACCCGTGACGACGTGATGGCCGGCGGCTCGGCGATGATCTCGGTCTTCATCCGCGACCCGGAATTCGTCGGCCAGACGAAGGACCGGCTCTCGACGCAGGAGGCCGCGCGGCTCGTCGAGGGCGCGGTGCGCGACCGGTTCGACAACTGGCTCGCGGCCGACACGCGGACCGCCGGCGCGATCCTCGACTTCCTGGTGCTGAAGGCCGAGGAGCGAGCGCGGCGGCGCGCGGAGAAGGAGACGAGCCGCAAGACCGCCGTCAAGAAGCTCCGCCTGCCCGGCAAGCTCGCCGACTGCTCGGGCGCGACACGCGAGGGCTCCGAGCTTTTCCTCGTCGAGGGCGACTCGGCGGGCGGTTCGGCGAAACAGGCGCGCGACCGCAAGACCCAGGCGATCCTGCCGCTCCGGGGCAAGATCCTGAACGTGCTCGGCGCGGCCTCCTCGAAGCTCACGCAGAACCAGGAGCTTTCGGACCTCTGCCAGGCGATGGGCGTGCAGACGGGCGGGCGGTTCCGCCTCGACGACCTGCGCTACGAGAAGATCATCATCATGACCGACGCCGATGTGGACGGCGCGCATATCGCCTCGCTCCTGATGACCTTCTTCTTCACGCAGATGCGCCCGCTCATCGACCACGGTCACCTCTATCTCGCCGCGCCGCCGCTCTACCGGCTGACGCAAGGCGCGAGGTCCGTCTATGTCTCGACCGACGCGGAGAAGGACGCGCTCATGACCAAGGGGCTCGGCGGCCGGGGCAAGGTCGAGGTGAGCCGCTTCAAGGGTCTCGGCGAGATGATGCCCGCGCAGCTCAAGGAGACCACGATGGACCCGAAGAAGCGCACGCTGATCCGCGTGACGCTCGACGGCGACGAGGACGACGACACGGCGGGCCTGGTCGAACGGCTGATGGGCAAGAAGCCGGAACTGCGCTTCCAGTTCATTCAGGAGAACGCGAAGTTCGTCGATCTGGACGAACTCGACGTCTGAGGGCGCCCACCCCGCCTCACCCCTGTCTCCGGTAACTCCCCGCCCGGTTCCGCTTTTTTGGAACCCGAGTGCCTGCGTCGCCGTTAATCGCGCACATCCGCCGGCATGGGGCATCCGCTCCCGCCGCGTCGGCCGAAGCCACCCTGGGAGGGAAGCCCATGCATTCGATCATCTACATCGTCGGCCTCGTCGTCATCGTCCTTGCCATCCTGTCCTTCGTCGGTCTGGGCTAAGCCGCGGCGGGAATGAAGCGCCTGTCCGGCGGCGACAGGCGCTGCCGGACAGGCACAGCGCGCAGGCTCTCGGACTCCGTTCCCGCCCGCGGCCTTGTTGCGCGCACACCTGGTCACGGCGGCTTGTGCGCGAACCCCGGTGAAGCATCCCTTGCGTTGCGCGGCGCACTCGTCGGGATCCGCCTTTGCGATGTGCTTGGCAGTCGGCGAACTCCCGCGGACGCACGGACGTGACCGGTGTCGCGGCATGGGTGGCTGGCCGGCCGTCTCCCGCCGAGCTATCTTCGCCGGCGACCCTCGCACCCGCGACATCCGACTGGACCTGCCATGCGTTCGACGCCCGCCCTGCTCCTTGCTCTCCTGGCCCCCGTCGCGGTCATCGCGCAGGATCTGCCGGGCGAGAGCGACGCGGCGAGGGACATTCCTCTCGAGGAATGGGTGGCGATGGCCGATGGCAATACGCTGACCTACAGGATCAACGGCGTCTTCTTCGCGCTCGAACACTACTACCCGCGCTCGAACCGCGTGACCTTGCAGGCCAGCGACGGGCGCTGCCTGCAGGGCACCTGGAATTACGAGGCGCCGCATTACTGCTTCTACTGGGAGGATCAGCCGCCGGCCTGTTTCCGCCATGCCCGGCTCGGCTCGGAGATCCTGATCATCGAGACCGAGAACGGCGAGGATACGCCGATGACGCAGCTGATGACCGATGTCACCGACACGCCGGTCAGTTGCGGTGTGCCGCCGATGAGCTGATGCGGTGAGCCGACCCCGACGCGGCGAGCTTCGGCGGGACCGGGCCCCGGGCTGCGCGTCAGTCGTCGCGGTGTACCCGCTCCTTGCGCTCGTGCCGCTCCTGCGCCTCGAGGCTCAGCGTGGCGATCGGGCGGGCTTCGAGCCGGCGGAGCGAGATCGGATCGCCGGTCTCCTCGCAGTAGCCGTAGCTGCCATCCTCGATCCGGCGCAGCGCCGAGTCGATCTT
Organism: Amaricoccus sp. W119; assembly: GCF_047275745.1. Classification (NCBI taxonomy): domain Bacteria; kingdom Pseudomonadati; phylum Pseudomonadota; class Alphaproteobacteria; order Rhodobacterales; family Paracoccaceae; genus Amaricoccus; species Amaricoccus sp. W119. Next base: position 81,420 of record NZ_JBKQWU010000011.1, read on the forward strand.
CGAGACCACCTTGCGCTGCCGGTCCCGCGTCCGAAGTTCGAGCGCGCGATCGGTCTCCTCGGAGGCCCGGTCGGCGATATCGGGGATGTTCCGCGTCCCCTCCTGCATCGTTTCAATCGTTCCGCGGCTCTCCGCCAGAATCGATGCCTTCCAGGCGAGCAGTTTCCGCCGGAAATAGTCCAGCTGGCGCGGATTCATAAAGGGCTCGTCATCGGTCGGCCGGTACTCGACATCGAACTTCGTTTCAGGCTTCATACGATCCACACCTTTGATGCCGCCTCGGCCGTGTGACCCGCCCGTCTGAATACCGGCCGGTTTTCCCATGGCCCCTCAAAGCTTTCGCTGCATCCCGATATAGGGATTCGGATGGCTTGTCACGCGCTACGTACGGAATCATGCTCACCACCGAGGGTCGCGGCGCAAGCTGCGCAGGAAACAGGCAACGGACCAGAATATCCATGAAATTCAATGGCACTGACGCTTATGTGGCAACGGCGGACATGACGGTCGCCGTCAACGCCGCGATCACGCTGGAGCGGCCCCTGCTCGTCAAGGGCGAGCCCGGGACCGGCAAGACCGAACTCGCACGCCAGATCGCGGCGAGCCTCGGGCTAGAACTCATCGAATGGAACGTCAAGTCGACGACAAGGGCGGCGCAGGGGCTCTACGAATACGACGCGGTCAGCCGGCTGCGCGACAGCCAGCTCGGTGACCCTAGGGTCGGCGATGTCTCGAACTACATCCGGCGCGGGCCGCTCTGGCGGGCCTTCACCTCGGACGCGAAGCTCGTCCTTCTGATCGACGAGATCGACAAGGCGGACATCGAATTTCCGAACGACCTCCTGCAGGAGCTCGACCGGATGGAGTTCTTCGTCTACGAGACCGGCGAAACCGTTCGCGCCCGCACAAGACCGATCGTGGTCATCACCTCCAACAACGAGAAGGAACTGCCCGACGCCTTCCTGCGCCGCTGCTTCTTCCACTATATCCGCTTCCCGGACCAGGAGACGCTCGCACGAATCGTTTCGGTGCATTTCCCCGGCATCAAGCCCGGCCTGATCCGGGCGGCGCTCACGCAGTTCTTCGAGATCCGCGAGACGCCCGGCCTGCGCAAGAAGCCGTCCACGTCCGAAGTCCTTGACTGGCTTAAACTTCTTTTGGCTGACGATCTGGAGGCCGAGGATCTGCGCCGCGATCCCACCGAGGCTCTGCCGCGACTTCACGGCGCGTTGCTGAAGAACGAACAGGATGTGCATCTGTTCGAGCGGCTCGCATTCATCGCGCGCGGCGCGGGACGGGATGGCCGTCACCGCTGATCGCGCTACATCGTTTGCCCCGTGACAGAACGTCGCGCCCATGCTATGTTGCGGTGCAATATAATACCGAGGAGCCAGGATGCTTTCCTTCAACGCCTACACCGCCTACGCGACTTCGTGGATGAAGTTCGCCCGGGCCTATTACGAGATGTCGATGCACGCCGCGGAGGTCATCACCCGCCGCTCGCTACGCATGGCATCGGGGACCATGACCCCGCCCGAGGCGATCGGGATGGTGATGGAGAAGGCCACCGCCTTTGCCATCGCCAGCGAGCGCGCGGCGATCACGGCGGCGAAGGGCGGCGACGTCATGAAGATTGCTTCCGCCGCGCTAAAGCCCTATGGCGCCAAGACTCGTTCCAACGCGCGCAAGCTTCGCGGCTGAAACCCGCCCGGTCCACCGGGCAGATCCGGCGGTACCCGATGTTGCAGATCTCTCCCACCGTTGCTTCCGACGAGTCGGACTGGCGGCGCCTCTGGCGCGAGTATCTCGCGTTCTACGGCACCGAGCGGGCGGAGGAGGTCTATGCGCGGAGCTTCGCCCGGATCATCGATCCGGAGGTGACGGAGTACACTGGCCTGATCGCGCGGCAGAACGGCCGTGCGATCGGCATCGCCAACCTGATCTTCCATTTCCACGGCTGGCAGACCACCGAGGTCTGCTACCTGCAGGATCTCTATGTCGCGAGCGATGTCCGGGGCGCGGGAGTCGGCCGCGCGCTGCTCCAGGCGGTCTTCAACGCCGCCGACGCCGCCGGGCGGCCCGATGTCTACTGGCTGACCCAGGCCGACAACGCGGCCGCGCGCCAGCTCTACGACAGCATGGGAACGCTGACGCCTTTCGTCAAATACCGGCGTCCGGCCTCGTGACAGCACGCGCCGGCACCTGCCTCGCGCTCGCGCTGCTCGCGGGCTGCGCGACGCTTCCCGCCGATCCGCCGGCGACGCTGACCGGCATCCGCTTCGCGCCGGCCACGCTGCCGGAAGGCGTCCGGCAGTCGAACCGCGATCTCGCCGAGGATTTCCTCGACCTGACCTTCGCGCTCGAGAACGGCGAGGAGCTGCCCGTGCTGCTCCGTTACGAGGAGCCGGTCCGCGTCTATATGGACAGCCCCGAACTCGCCTATTACGAACCCGACCTCGCGCAGCTGCTGAGCCGCATCCGGACCGAGGCCGGGATCGACATCGCCCGCGTCCGGGACCCGGCGAAGGCGCGCATCTTCATCGAGGCGGTGCCCTCGCGCGAGATCGCCTCGGTCTTCCCGACAGCCGCCTGTTTCATCGCCCCCGGCGAGCGGAACTGGCGCGGTTTCCGGGCGCGCGCAGCAGAGACGCATCCGCGATGGGCGGCGCAGCGGGCGCTCGGCGAGGCGGCGATCTTCCTGCCCCCCGATGCGACGCCCCAGGATACGCGCGACTGCCTCGCCGAGGAGATCACCCAGGCGCTCGGCCCGGCGAACGACCTCTACCGCCTGCCCGATTCGATCTGGAACGACGACAATTTCCACGGCATGGCGACTCGGTTCGACATGACGATCCTGCGGACGCTCTATCAGCCCGAGTTCCGGAGCGGCATGACGCGCGACGAGGTCGCCGCCGTCCTCCCCCGCGTGCTGGCGCGGACCAATCCGATGGGGCGGTCCCTGCCCCGGCGACCGCGGGCGCCGGAGTCGCGCGTCTGGGCCGGGGCGATCGAGGCGGCGCAGGACGCGCGCGTCGACCGCGCCGACCGGATCGACGCCGGCCTGCTCGCGACCGGCGTCGCGGCCGAGATGCGCCCGCCCGACCAGCGCCTCGGCGTGGCCCGGCTCGCGCTCGGCCGCGCCGCGCTCAGCCGCGATCCCGTCTTCGCCGCGCAACAGTTCGCGGATGCCTATGCCGAGTTTCGCGACGAGTTCGGCACGCGCGACATTCGCACCGCCCAGGCGGGCGTTCACCTCGCGGCGCTCGCGCTCGGCGCCGGTGACCATGACGCGGCGATCCGCCTCGCCGACCGTCACATTCCCGATGCGATCGCCTTTCAGAACGCGATCCTCGTCGCGAGCTTCCTGACGCTCAAGGCCGACGCGCTCGCCGCGACCGGCGCCGAGAGCGAGGCGGCGGAGGCACGGCTCGACAGCCTGCGCTGGGCGCGGTATGGCTTCGGTGATATCGACGGCGCGCTGGCGCGGGAGCAGATCGCGCTCGCGGCCAGCATGCCAGCCCCCCGGAATTGAGCGCCGAATGCTGCTGACCCTCGTCTTCATCGCCGGATTCGCCCTTGGATGGCAGCGCGCCGCGCGACGCGGCGGCGACCGCCTCGACAAGCTGCAGTATGGCGCGGCGCATGCGATCCCGCTCACGCTCGTCACCTTCGTGGCCTGGATCGTCGCGGTCCGGGTGGGACTGTTCTGATGCCGGGGCGCCCGCCCCGGGCCCGCTGAGGCAGCGATGTTCACCCGGTTCTTCGCCGATCTGCGATCCGCCGGCGTGCCGGTGTCGCTCCGCGAATACCTGACCTTCCTCGGCGCGCTCAAGGCCGAGGTCGTGCTCTACGACGCCGACGGGTTCTACTTTCTCGCCCGCGCCGCGCTCGTGAAGGACGAGAGACACACCGACCGGTTCGACCGCGTCTTCGCCGCCGTGTTCGGCGGACTGCTCGCGCAGGGCCCGGAGGCGGTGCTGGAGGCGGTCGGGCTGCCCGAGGACTGGCTACGCAAGCTCGCCGAGAAGCACCTCTCGCCCGAGGAACGCGCCGAGATCGAATCCCTGGGTGGCTTCGAGGCGCTGATGAAGGCGCTCCGCGACCGGCTCGCGGAGCAGAAGGGCCGTCATCAGGGTGGCAACAAGTGGATCGGCACCGCCGGCACCTCGCCCTTCGGCGCCTATGGCTACAATCCCGAGGGCGTCCGTATCGGTCAGGACGAGAGCCGGCACCAGCGCGCGGTGAAGGTCTGGGACCGCCGCGACTTGCGCGATTTCGACGATACGGCCGAGCTTGGCACGCGGGCGATCAAGATCGCGCTCCGCCGCCTGCGCCGCTGGGCGCGCGAGGGCGCGGCCGAGGAGCTCGACCTGCCCGGCACGATCCGCGCCACGGCCGAGCGCGGCTGGCTCGACGTGATCACCCGGCCGGAACGGCACAACGCCGTGAAGGTGCTGCTGTTTCTCGATGTCGGCGGCTCGATGGACCGCCATGTCCAGGTGGTCGAGGAGCTTTTCTCGGCGGCGCGGAGCGAGTTCAAGCACCTCGAACACTACTATTTCCACAACTGCCTCTACGAGCATGTCTGGCGCGAGAACCGCCGCCGCTGGACCGAGACCATCCCGACGGCGGAGGTGCTGCATACCTATGGCCCGGATTACCGGCTGGTCTTCGTCGGCGACGCGACGATGTCGCCCTACGAGATCACCCATCCGGGCGGCGCCAACGAGCACTGGAACGAGGAGCCGGGCTCGGTCTGGCTCGGCCGGGCGCTCGCGGCCTGGCAACATGCGATCTGGATCAATCCGGTGCGCGAGGAGCGCTGGGACTATGACCTCTCGATCGGCATGATCGGCCAGATCATGGAGGGGAGAATGTTCCCCCTGACCCTCGCCGGGCTCGAAGCCGGCATTCGCGAACTGGCGCGATAGCATGGGCGGAGCCTGCGATCCGGCGCGGTCCCGCACGGAAAGGGAGCCATGACCCGACCCTCCCTTTTCGATCAGGGCCCGCCGCCGCCCTGTCCCGCGCGGTTCAACATGGCGGCGCATACGCTGGATCACGACCACCCGGACCCCGACAAGGTCGCGCTCGAAGTGCTGAACGCGCCGGGCGAGGTCGCGGAACGCTGGAGCCACGCCGATCTCCGCCGCGTGGTGCTCGCCACCGCGGGCGGGCTCGCGGCGCGCGGGATCGGCAAGGGCGACCGGGTGCTGCTTCGCATCGGCAACAGTTCCGATTTCCCGATCCTGTTCTTCGCCGCCAACGCGCTCGGCGCCGTGCCGGTCCCGACCTCGACGCAGCTGACCGAGGCCGAGGTCGCCGGGATCATCGCCGATCTCGACCCCGCCCTGATCCTCGCGGGCGTGGGCGTCGCCTGCCCGGAGGCGCCGAACCGGCTCGACGCCAACGCGATCGCCGCGCTCCGCGACCATGCCCCCGCGCCGGGTTTCGCGGACACAGGGTCCGACGATCCGGCCTATATGGTCTATACCTCGGGCACCGGCGGGCGGCCCAAGGGCGTCGTCCATGCCCAGCGCGCCGCCTGGGCGCGGCGGATGATGTGGCAGGACTGGTACGGGCTCACGCCGGAGGACCGGGTGCTGCACGCGGGCGCCTTCAACTGGACCTATACGCTCGGCGCCGGGCTGACCGACCCCTGGGCGATCGGCGCGACCGCGCTCATCCATGCCGGGCCGCCGGACCGGGCGGTCTGGCCGGCGCTCGCCGCCGCGCACCGGGCGACGATCTTCGCGGCGACGCCGGGGGTCTATCGGCAGATGCTGGGAACCGACGCCGATCTGGCCGCCGGGTTCGCGCATCTCCGCCACGGGCTCTCCGCCGGCGAGGCGATGCCCGAGGCGGTCGCGGCGGAATTCCGGGCGCGCGCGGGGTGCGAGGTCTACGAGGCGCTCGGCATGTCCGAGGTCTCGACCTACCTCTCCTTCTCCCCCGGCTCGCCGCCGGTCCCCGGCCGTGCCGGCCGACCGCAGCGCGGACGCCGCGTCGCGATCCTGCCCGACGATGGCGGCGAGGCGCCGGTGCCGCGCGGCGAACCGGGCCGGCTCGCGGTCTCGCGCCGCGACCCGGGTCTGATGCTGGGCTACTGGCGCCGCCCCGACGATACGGCCGCGGCCTTCCGCGGCGAGTGGTTCCTGACCGGGGATCGCGCCGAGATGGCGGAGGACGACACGATCACCTATCACGGCCGCGCGGACGACCTCCTGAACGCCGGCGGCTTCCGCGTCTCGCCCGCCGAGGTCGAGGCAGCGCTTCTCGCCCATCCCGGTGTCGCCGAGACGGCGGTGGTCGAGCGCGAGATACGCGCGGGCGTCTCGGTCATCGCCGCCTTCTACGTCCCCGAAGGCGCCGCGCCATCCGGGGACGAGCTCGCCCGGCATTGCGCCGCGCGGCTTGCGCGCTACAAATGCCCGAGGATCTTCACCGCGCTCGAAACCCTGCCCCGGAGCGCGAACGGCAAGATCATCCGCCGCGCGCTGAGGGAGGAGCCGGCATGACGCGTCTCGACATCATCTCCGATTTCGTCTGTCCGTGGTGCCATGTCGGCAAGACCAACCTCGAGACCGCGATAGCGGGGCGCGCGGCCCATCCTTTCGCGATCCAGTGGCGCGCCTATCAGCTCGACCCGACGATCCCGCCGGAGGGCTACGAGCGTGGCCCTTACATCGAGGCGAGGCTCGGCGGGCCGGAGAAGGTCGCCGCGGCGCATGCGCGGCTGACCGAGATGGGCGCGGCGATCGGCATCGCCTTCCGTTTCGACCGGATCACGCGGGCGCCGAACACGCTCGACGCGCACCGGCTGACCCGCTGGGCGGCGGCGGAGGATCGCCAGACCCTCGTCGCGGACGAGCTCTTCCGGCGCTATTTCGAGGAGGGCGAGGACATTTCCGACGCCGGGGTGCTGGCCGATGCCGCCCGCGCCGCCGGGCTCGATCCCGCGCCGGTCGCGCGCCTGCTCGCGGGCGACTCGGATCGGGCCGAGGTCGAGGCGGAGATCGCCGAGGCGGCGCGGATGGGCGTCGCGGGCGTGCCGACCTTCATCCTCGGCGGCCGCTACGCCGTCAATGGCGCGCAGGCCCCGGAGGTCTGGACCCGCGTCATGGACGAACTCGACGCCGCGAGCGGCTCGTAGGACGGGCTTCCGTGCGCCCTCGTCGCGGCGCGTCCCCCCGTCCGCCGCCGCTCAATCGAGTGGAACCACCCGCACCGAGCCCCCGTTCGCGGCCAGCGCGATCCTGCCCTCCCGCAAGGCGGCGGCATCGCGGCCGAAGACCTCGTAGCGCCAGCCGTTCAGCGCGGGAACATCCGTCTGCTCGGCGGCGAGCGCGTCGAGATCGGCGCCCGAGGCGATCAGGCGCTGCGCCACGCCCGAGGAATCGGCGCGCGCCTTCAGGAGCACGCGCAGCAGATCGGCCACCGCTTCCGACCCGGGCTTGCGCGGCGGGTCCTCGCGCGGCTTCGGGATCTCGGAGGCGGGCAGCTTCTCGGCGCGGGCGATCGCCGCGAGAATTCCCTCCGCGACATCCCCGCGCCGCGCCTCGCGCAGCAAGAGCCGCGACTTGGCCAGATCATCGGGCGTCCTCGGCCGGTTCGCCGCGAGTTCCAGCAACGCGTCGTCCTTCAGGATGCGGGCGCGCGGCACGTTCTTGCGCTGCGCCATCTCCTCGCGGAACCGCGCGAGCTCGCGCAGCGCGGCGAGAAAGCGCGGCTGGGTGGACCGGGTGCGGAGCCGCGTCCAGGCCTGCTCCGGATCGACGGCGTAGGTCGCGGGATCGGTCAGCACCGCCAGTTCCTCCGACACCCAGCTTTCCCGGCCGGTCTCGCTCAGCCGCCGCGACAGCACCTCGTAGATCCGGCGCAGATGCGTCACATCGGCGAGCGCGTAGGACATCTGCGCCTCGCTGAGCGGGCGGCGGCTCCAATCGGTGAAGCGCGAGCTCTTGTCGATCGAGGCCCGGGCGATCTGCCGGACCAGCGTCTCGTAGCTCACCTGATCGCCATAGCCGCAGACCATCGCCGCGACCTGGGTATCGAAGAAGGGCCTCGGCAACACGCCCGCGCCGAGCTGGAAGATCTCGAGATCCTGCCGCGCGGCGTGAAAGACCTTCATCACATTCGGGTTCCGGAAGAGCTCGTAGAGCGGTTCCAGCGACAGGCGCTCGGAGAGCGCGTCGATCAGGACGGCGGCCCCGTCACCCGATTCCGAATCGCCCTTCCCCGGCCGGGCAAGCTGCACGAGGCAGAGCTGCGCGTAATAGGTGCGTTCGCGCAGGAATTCGGTATCGACAGTCACATAGGGTGCGTCCGCGCATTCCGCGCAGAACCTTGCGAGATCGTCGGTCTCGGTAATCGGCTTCACGAGACACTCCCCCGGCGGGCCTGGCCGGAACTAGATGAACGGAACAGAGTGACACCGGCCCAGGAACTTCGGGCAAAGGTCGTCCATGACGGCGGTTTTTCGTGTTTCGCACACGCGGGATCGCAAGGCAAGGAGGGAAGCCCCGGCTTTTCCCAGTTGACCGCCAGCGATGACGGCCGGGCAGAAAGCGGACGGAACAGAATCAGGCGGCGCCCCGTTTCGTGACCAAGGGGTGCGCGATCGTACCCAAGGCGAGCCCGGACAGGACCTCGAATCCGGTCCGGGCGACAACACGCGAGGAGAATGTCATGAAACGTACCGGCTCCGCCGTCTGGACAGGCGACATCAAGGGGGGCTCGGGCACCGTCTCGACCGAGAGCGGGGTTCTCGCCGAAGTCCCCTACAGCTTCGCCAAGCGCTTCGGCGAGGAGAAGGGCACCAATCCCGAGGAACTGATCGGCGCGGCCCATGCCGCCTGTTTCTCGATGGCGCTCTCCGGCGCGCTCGGCCAGAAGGACCTGACCGCCGACAGGATCGAGACCTCCGCCCAGGTCACCGTGGTGCCCGACGATGGCGGCTTCACCATCACCGCGGTGCATCTCACCGTGAAGGCGAGTGTCCCCGGCACCGACGCGGAGACCTTCGCCGCGATCGCCAAGGGTGCGAAGGAAGGCTGCCCGGTCTCGAAAGTGCTCGCGGGCGCCGAGATCACCATGGACGCGACGCTCGCCTGAGCCGTCAGGCCGCGACACCCACCACGAGCGTGGCGCGATACCCCGCGCCATGCTCCGCGATCTCGGCGAAGGCGCCCTCTCCGGCGCGGCGGGCGATCCCGTCACGCGCGTTCGGGAGGTAGCGGGCGGTTTCCCGCGCGCGATAGGGCTCGGCCCGGCCATAGACCACCTCGCTCGCGCCATCGGGAAAGAAAAGCTGGCTCGTCAGCGTCTCGGATCGGCCGAGGAAGACCTTGTAATGCACATGCGCCGTGCGGCCCGGATACCAGCCGGGCCAGATCGTCGTGAAGTGCGCGATCCCGTCGCGCCCGGTCATCTGCGTACCGCGCAGGAAGGTCTCGCCGCGCATGTCGAGGCCCCCGAGCTGGTCGGCATAGCCCGAATAGAGCCCCTCGGCGTCGCAATGCCAGACATCGACCCGCGCGCCTTCGATTGGCCGGCAGTCGGCGGTCACGACCTGCATCCTGAGTTCGAGCGGGGCCCCCGACCGCCCCTCGGTGATATCGGCGCGGACGAGTCGCGGATCGACGTAGAACGGCCCCTCGGTGGTCTCGGGCGTCAGCATGCAGACATTGGCGCTGACGAGCCCCGCCTTCTCGGCCGCGGCCCGGGCGAGCCCGGGCACGAGCGCGGCGACGGGCGAAAGCGCCAGCGCGCGCAGGATCGCGCGGCGTGCGAAGACGGGGGTTCTGGTCGTCGGGGATTCGTTCGGCATCGGAACACCTCGCTTCGGACTATAACCCCGTTTGAACGGCGCGGTCCCGGAAGTCCGTCGCGACCGTAGCAGGTCACGGGCCGCCTCCCGCTCACGATACGGTGGCCGAACAGGACAAAGGGGCCCGAAGGCCCCTTCCGGTCTCGCGAGTTCCTCTTTCCCTTGCTTGCCCAACCGATTCGCGGTCGCCCGCTGAACGACCTTTCCGGACCAGTCGGCGCTCGCAGCCGCTATTTATTGTTTGGGCGCTGCGTCAGCGCGGAACCCGCTGCAATTTTGGCAGCCTTCGATGCGCTCGGCGAGCGAAGCACCTTGGAAGCGGCCGTTGCGGCTTTCTTGCTGGTCACTTCGACGTTCTTTTTAGTCATGATTTATCCATTCTTGGATATCCGAGATTCCTGAGGATAGATCTGTGGAAATCTCGGTGGATAACCTGTCACGCTATTGATCGCTTCGTCCGTTCGAGTCTTTCTCAGAAACTCGGCCCTTGAGCCGAACTCGCTTACCGGCAGCGTGACAATCGGATGCCGGACGAGCCGGGGATCGGTGTTGCAGCACTGATCCCCAACTCTCAATCTCAGCTACAGCCGCTCGTGCCGCCGCAGGTGTTGCACTTCAGGCAGGTGCCGTTGCGGACCAGCGTGAAGTTGCCGCATTCGCCGCAGGGGTCGCCCTCGTAGCCCTGCATCCGGGCCTTGGCGCGGGCATCGAGCGCGGAGGTGCCGGAAGTCTCGACCACCGTCGTCACCGTCGAGACCGCGCCGAGGTTGAGCGCGCCCGGGACCGCCGCGCCGCCCTGCAGCAGCACCAGTTCGCGCGGCAGTCGCTTGCGGAGGTAGCCGGTCGAGGAAAGCTGCTTGATCACCTCGATCTGGCTCACCTCGTTCCGTGCCTCGTCGACCGGCCCGGCCGATTCCGCGACGCCGTGTCCAAGCTCGTCGAAGCTCTCGCCCGAAGGCTTCACATGCGCGAGGTCGGTGCGGTCGAGATAGCTGACCGCGAGTTCGCGGAAGATGTAGTCGAGGATCGAGGTCGCCGACTTGATCGAGTCGTTGCCCTGCACCATGCCCGCCGGCTCGAACCGGGTGAAGGTGAAGGCCTCGACGAATTCCTCCAGCGGCACGCCGTACTGCAACCCGACCGAGACCGCGATGGCGAAATTGTTCATCATCGCCCGGAAGGCCGCGCCCTCCTTGTGCATGTCGATGAAGATCTCGCCGAGCGAGCCGTCCTCGTATTCGCCGGTGCGGAGATAGACCTTGTGCCCGCCGACGATGGCCTTCTGTGTATAGCCCTTGCGCCGTTCCGGCAGTTTCACCCGGTTGGAGCGTTCGATCTCCTTGACGATGACCTTCTCGACGATCTTCTCGGCCAGCACGGTCACACGCTCCGCCTGCGGCGCGGTCGCGAGCACCTCCTCGAGATCCTCGTCCTCCTCGATCAGCGCGGCGGAGAGCGGCTGCGAAAGCTTCGAGCCGTCGCGGTAGAGCGCGTTCGCCTTCACGCCGAGCGACCACGAGAGCTCATAGGCCGCCTTGCAGTCGTCGATCGTCGCCTCGTTCGGCATGTTGATCGTCTTCGAGATCGCGCCCGAGATGAAGCTCTGCGCCGCCGCCATCATGCGGATATGGCTCTCGACCGAAAGGTAGCGCTTGCCGATCTTGCCGCAGGGATTGGCGCAATCGAAGACCGGGTAGTGCTCGGGACGCAGATGCGGCGCGCCTTCGAGGGTCATCGTGCCGCAGACATGGGCATTGGCCGCGTCCACCTGCGCCCGGGTGAAGCCGAGGCTGCGGAGCAGGTCGAAGGACGGGTCGCGCAGCTTCGCGGCCGGGATGCCGAGGACGCGGGTGCAGAAGTCCTCGCCCAGCGTCCACTGGTTGAAGACGAAGCGGATGTCGAAGGCGGTCGGCAGCGCCGCCTCGATCTTCGCGATCTCCTCCTGGCCGAAGCCCTGGCCGACGAGCGCGGTCGGGTTGATCCCCGGCGCGTTGCCGAGCGTGCCATGGCCGACGGCGTAGGCGACGATCTCCTCGACCTCCGCCGGGGTGTAGCCGAGGTTCAGCAGCGCCTGCGGCACGCCCCGGTTGATGATCTTGAAATAGCCGCCGCCGGCGAGCTTCTTGAACTTCACCAGCGCGAAATCGGGCTCGATCCCGGTGGTGTCGCAGTCCATCACGAGGCCGATCGTGCCGGTGGGCGCGATGACCGAGACCTGGGCGTTGCGGAAACCGTGTTCGGTGCCGAGCGCCAGCGCCTCGTCCCAGACCGAATGCGCGAGATTGAGCAGCGCGCGATCGGGGCAGTTCGTGTGGTCGAGCGCGACTGGCGGAACCGCGAGCCCCTCATAGCCGGTGAGCGCGCCGGTCGCGGCGCGGCGGTGGTTGCGGATGACGCGGAGCATGTTCTCCGCGTTCGGCTCGTAGCCCGGGAAGGCGCCAAGCTCGGCCGCCATCTCGGCGGAGGTCCGGTACGCCTCGCCCGTCATCACCGCCGTCAGCGCGCCACAGAGCGCCCGGCCCTCGACCGAGTCATAGCCGAGCCCGAGGTTCATCAGGAGCCCGCCGATATTGGCATAGCCGAGGCCGAGCGTGCGGAAGCGGTAGGAAAGCTCCGCGATCCGCTGGCTCGGGAACTGCGCCATCAGCACCGAGATTTCGAGCGTCAGCGTCCAGAGCCGGGTCGCATGGACATAGCCCTGCGCGTCGAACTTGCCCTCGTGGAGGAAGGTCAGCAGGTTCATCGACGCGAGATTGCAGGCCGTGTCGTCGAGGAACATGTATTCCGAGCACGGGTTCGAGGCGCGGATCGGCCCGTCCGAGGGGCAGGTGTGCCAGGCGTTGATCGTGTCATGGAACTGCACGCCCGGATCGGCGCAGGCCCAGGCGGCATGGCCGATCTGCTCCCAGAGATCGCGCGCCTTCACCGTGCGTGCCACCTTGCCATCCGTGCGCCGGATCAGCGCCCAGTCGGCATCGTCGCGCACCGCCTTGAGGAAGGCGTCGGTGACGCGGACCGAATTGTTGGAGTTCTGGCCCGAGACGGTCAGATAGGCGTCCGAATCCCAGTCGGTGTCATAGGTGCGGAATTCGATCGAGGCGAAACCCTGCCCGGCGTATTGCAGCACGCGCTTCACATAGGTCTCGGGCACCATCGACTTCTTCGCCGAGCGGATCGCGGCCTTCAGGCCCGCGTTCTTCTTCGGGTCGAAGGCATCGCCCTCCGCGCCGTCCCAGGCGCGGATCGCGCCAAAGATGTCGTTGAGCCGCGCCTCGTGGATCTTCGAGCCGGCGACGAGCGAGGCGACCTTCTGCTCCTCGACCACCTTCCAGTTGATGAATTCCTCGATATCCGGATGGTCGAGATCGCAGATCACCATCTTCGCCGCGCGGCGCGTCGTGCCGCCGGACTTGATCGCGCCGGCCGCCCGGTCGCCGATCTTGAGGAACGACATGAGCCCAGAGGACTTGCCGCCGCCGCCGAGCCGCTCGTTCGCGGCGCGCAGGCTCGAGAAATTGGTGCCGGTGCCGGAGCCGTACTTGAAGAGCCGGGCCTCGCGGGTCCAGAGATCCATGATCCCGCCGTCGTTGACGAGATCGTCCTCGACCGACTGGATGAAACAGGCGTGCGGCTGCGGATGCTCATAGGCCGAGCGCGATTTCACCAGGTCGCCCGTGGCGTGATCGACGTAGTAATGCCCCTGCCCCGGTCCGTCGATGCCATAGGCCCAGTGCAGCCCGGTGTTGAACCACTGCGGGCTGTTCGGCGCCGCCATCTGCGACGCGAGCATGTAGCGCATCTCGTCGTAATAGGCGCGGGCGTCGGCCTCGGCGGAGAAATAGCCGCCCTTCCAGCCCCAGTAGGCCCAGGCGCCGGCGAGGCGGTCGAAAACCTGCCGCGCCGAGGTCTCTCCGATGAAACGCTCACCCTCCGGGAGCGCGGCGAGTTTCTCCTCGTCGGGGACCGAGCGCCAGAGGAACGAGGGCACGCCCTTCTCCTTGACGCGCTTCACCGCCGCCGGGACGCCGGCCTTGCGGAAGTACTTCTGCGCGAGAACGTCGGAGGCCACCTGGCTCCAGCCCTCGGGTACTTCGAGATTCGAGAGGCTGAAGACGACCGACCCATCGGGATTGCGGATCTCCGACGCGGTGACGCGGAAGCCGAGCGCGCCATAGGCGCCCGTTTCCTCGGTGGTGAAGCGACGTTCGATCTGCATTGCTCTCTCCTCGGGCATCTTGTAGGCGCCACCAGATATTGTGGCTGCGCCCCGCGCTGCCTCAAGGGAACGCAATTGCCTGCGAGTCGCAACCGCTTTATCTCACATCCGCGCTAGATATTGTGGTTGACACGATGTTACCCACAACCGCGTGTGAATAACCCTTGAGGGCCCGATTCTCTCTTAGGTTGAGCATCTACGCTCAGGACGGCAACGCAGCCTCGCGGAACTCCCGGATCGCCTCCATCGCCTCGGAGAGACGCACGAGGCAGCGGCGCCAGTCGTCCTGGACACCAGCATAGGGCAGGACGACCGGCGCGGCCATGGGCCGGCTCATGTCGCAGAGCGCGATCGCCGCCTCGATCGCCGGCCCGAGCCCTTCCGGCGCCGGGCCGGAATCGCGCTGCATCGCGGTCGCGAGCGCGGAGCCGAAGAGCAACGCGGCCGCGTAGGCGCGGGCGGACCGCCGGCTGAAGCGTCCTGCGACCAGGCGCACGTCGCGCCGCGTGAACCGCCCGCGCAGCGTCCAGGTCGCGGTGCTGCGCGCCGCGTCGACGCCGCCCGCGAGTGCTACGAGCGCTGTATGCGCGTTCGAGAAGGACCGGAGCGCCGTCTGCGCCTTCGGCTGATCCCCGGCTTCAAGCGCCGCTCGCGCCTCGGCGAAGGCGGCGGCGAGGGCCGAGAGCAGCGCCCGCTCCCCGGCGCGGAGCCGCTTGACCGGATCGGGCGTGAACAGCACCTGGCTGAAGAGCAGCCCGACCGCGGTACCCGAGGCCACGTCGAGCATGCGCGCGGGGCCCGCCGATTCGGACCCGAGCGCCAGCACGAGAAGCGCCGAGACTCCGGCCTGGATCGGCACCACCGGCAGAAGCCCATAGCTCGCGGCGATCATCACGGCGATGAACGAGGCGAGGCTGATCCGGAGCAGCGGCGCGGCGTCCGGCCAAAGCAATGCCACCTCGCCCACCGCGATCCCGGTCGCGACGCCCAGGACGAGGCCGACCGCCTGCCGCCCATGATCGGGCAGGCCCGGTGCGAGGCAGATGATCGCCGCGACCGATGCGAAGACCGGATGCGGATGGCCGAACAGCATCCGGGCGAGCACCCAGGCGAGGGCCGCCGCCACGGTCGCCGCCGCCGCGTCGGGCAACGCCGCCCGCAGCCGCCCGAGGATCACTTCGCCGAATTGCGCGCTGACCATCACCCCTCCGCTCCGCGCGGACCGGTGTTACCCTCGTCGCGACAAGGGACGCGGCCCCGGCGTCCCGTCAAGCCCCCGCCGCCTCGAGAGATGCGAGCGAACCGAGTTCCCGCTCGATCCAGATCCGCCGCTCCGCCATGTCGGCCCAGGTGGACCCACGGAGCGCATCGAAGACAGCGCATCGCCGCTCCCGGTCGATGACGAGGATCGCGTCGAGGTCGAGCCGGCCCGCCGGTGGACGTACCAACTCGCCCCGTTCCAGCCTGCCGTAGTCGAGACCCGCGAACTCGATCCCATAGCGGTCGCGCAGGGCCAGCGGCTCGGTGGTCGCGTAGTCGAGCGCCTCCCCGAGCCCCAGGCGCAGCCGCGGCCGCTTCGGCCCGAGACGAATATCTATATCCGCGAGTTCCGCGAGCAAGGCCTTGGAATCGGGCGAAAACCGGTCCTTTCCGGGGTGAAAGGCCGCGCGGTAGCGGCGCGAGATGTCGCTCGCCTCTGCCGAAAGGCTCTCGTTGACGAAGGCCGGCGCCGCGAGCTCCGCCCGTGTCACGCCCCGATCCGCCAGATGGCGGGCGCAGAAATCCGACACCACGTCGCCATCCGCCATGATCTCGCGCTCGAACGGCCGCGCGTCGATCGCCCCGGCGCCGAAAAGCCGGGCGTAGCTGTCCAGAACCGGCAGGATCTCGCGGCCGCGCGCGGGCCGGGGCCGGTGCGAGTAGCGCATCGCCTGCTGGATGTGGGACAGGAAGTGCTCCGAAGGGCGGCGGACATAGGCCGCGACCCGGACCTCGCCGCCGGAATCGTCCTTGGGATCGCCGATCAGACCGACAAGGCGGCGCGCGGCCGTCGCGTTCAGAACCCGGAACATCGATTCGCCCGAGAGAAGCAGAACCTCGGGCCGCGCCTCGTCGAGCCGCGCGCCCAGCATCCCCGCGAAATCACCGAAGGCGGCCCGCGCGGCCTCCGCGTCGCGGTAGCGGGAATGGAATTCGCGTGGCAGCCGCTCGAAGGGAGCGAGGCCGCAGGCGATCACTTGATGATTGCGTTGCGGCCCCCCGGGCGGGTTGCGGGGATAGAGCACGCCCCGGCCAGCGAGAACCTTCCGCGAGCGTGCGAAGGTTTCCTGCAACGCGGTGGTGCCGGTCTTCGACATGCCGATGTGCAGAATGGTCCGCATGCGCGTAGCAACCTCCGGCGATGACGGGACCGGGCGGAACCGACGGGCACTGCAGCGTATCGCCGGGACTCAGTACCTGCCAGTCCCAAAAGCGTTTGAGATCTCCGCGTCGGAGCCCGGCGGAGGACGAGAACCTGCGAGAATCGAGAATGTCGTCCCGCGGTCGGGTGGAAGGCACCCCGCGGATCGCACCGGGCGCGGCGGGGTCCCGCGCCCGCGCGCCCGGCGCGTTCGCGGGCCTAATCGAACGGTTCTCCGCCCGCCCGCCGGAACCCGCCCGCGAAGCTGTTCCCGCTCCGGATGCGGGCGGTCAGCGTCGAGCCATCGATCCAGGCCCGGATCTCGGGCGTCAGCGGCCCGAGAAACACGACCTCCGCCAGCCGGGCCACGGAATGGAGCGCGGTCATCTCGGGCCACCCCATGGCGATGTCGTGATGCCCGATCCAGGCATCGGGGTCCTGATACTCGACGACGCCGCGCGCCGTGCGCTCGGCGGCGTCGACGAAGAACCGGTAGGCGAGAACGCCCGGATCGCCCTCGGCCTCGACCCGCGTCGCGAGCGCGCGGATCGCCTGGGTGAAATCCTCCGGCGCCTCGATCAGCTCATAAAGATTGATCACGATCAGTCGGTTGTCGAGCATCCCTGAACCTCCGTTCCGAACCGGCGCGGTCGCGGCAGGCAACAGGGCCATCCCGCGTATCCCCCGAAGCGGCCGGGGTCGCGGCCGATCATATCATGGTCTCCGCCGCCGCCAATTCCGACCGGTCCGCCGGCCCCTGGCGCGCACCCGTCCAACGGCGTGGGACGATCGGCTCCCCCACCCGTCTGGCCGGGAGAGGCGCCACCGTCCGCGCGCCTCCCTTGCGCGAAGGGCCGGCGCACCTTACCTGCGAAGCCAACGAGGAGGTCCCCTGAATGAACTATGTTCTCGCCCTGTTCCTGCCGCCGCTCTCGATCCTGCTCACGGGTCGGTGGGTCCTGGCCATCGTCACCTTCGTGATCTGGTTGCCCGCGATCCTGCTCTCGGGCGGGCTCGGTCATCCGATCTTCATCCTGCTCGCCTGGATCATCATCTATCAGGCGCGCGAGGATCGCCGGGCGCGGAGCTTCACCGGGGATTGATACCTCCCGGCCGCCGTCGTCGCAGCGACGCCATGATCGATCCCTGACCGTCACGAACGGAACTCTGGAATCCGCGTCCAGCCTCGCTACTGTACCCGCGAGGACACGTGGAGAAGGGAACCGACATGGCCGCGCAAGAAACGACCGCCCGGGACGGGGGTGGCCAGGACGGGGGCGGCCAGGACGGGGGCGCTCAGAAGCGGATCGCGCTGGTCGGCGGGGGCATCATCGGCCGGATGCATGTCGCCGCGATGGCGAACGTTCCCGAGCTGGCGCTCTCGGCGCTGATCGACCCGATGCGCTCGGCCGCCGATCTCGCCGGGCAATACGGCGTCCCGTGGTATCCGGATCTCGAGACCGCGCTCGCCGCCGCCCGGCCGGATGGCGTGCTGGTGGCGAGTCCGAACGAGACGCATCTGCCGCTCGCGCGCCTCTGTCTGAAGGCCGGCATCCCGGTGCTGCTGGAGAAGCCCCCGGCGAATTCGATCGACGAGGCGCGTGAACTCGTCGCACTCCAGGCCGAGACCGGCGTCCCGGTCCTCGTGGGTCATCACCGGCGCTACAACCCGATGATCCGGACGGCGAAGGCCGCGATCGACGCGGGCCGGATCGGGGAGCTGGTGCTCGCGACGGTGATCTGCTCGCTCTACAAGGACGAGCCCTACTATACCGTCGCGTGGCGGACCCGGACCGGCAGCGGCGGGCCGCTTCACATCAACCTCGTGCATGAGATCGACCTGCTCCGGCATTTCTTCGGCGAGATCGAGAGCGTCACGGCGCAGGTCTCGAACCGCCGGCGCGGCTTTCAGGTCGAGGACACGGCGGCGGCGACCGTTCGGTTCGCCGCCGGCGGTCTCGGCGCGCTCACGATCTCCGACGCGGCCCGCGGCCCCTGGTCCTGGGAGAACACCTCCGCGGAGACGAAGCGGTTCCCGGCCCATGCGGCGCAGGCGCATTTCTTTTCCGGATCGCGCGCCGGGCTCAGCCTGCCCGACCTGCGGCTCTGGACGCATCCGCCGGACGGGAGCTGGTACGATCCGCAGAACTCGGAAACCCTGCCCTTCACGCCCGCCGATCCATACGCGGCGCAGCTCCGGCATTTCGCCGCGGTCATCGATGGCGCCGAGCCGATGATCGGCGCGCTCGACGGCGCGCGCACCATGGCGACGCTGGAGGCGATCATCCTCGCCGCCGAGACCGGCCAGGAAACCCGGGTGCCCGAGATCGGCGCGGCCTGAGGACGCGCACCCGACGCTGACCCGGGCGGGATTGCGCGGAATGCGATCGCCGCTAGACTGAGCATCCTCCGGAGACGGCGCCGGGCCGGTCGCGGCCAGTCGCGCCTTCGGGGCGCCGCCCGGAAGGGTCGGCGCCGGTGCCGGGAAGCGAAG
Organism: Amaricoccus sp. W119; assembly: GCF_047275745.1. Classification (NCBI taxonomy): domain Bacteria; kingdom Pseudomonadati; phylum Pseudomonadota; class Alphaproteobacteria; order Rhodobacterales; family Paracoccaceae; genus Amaricoccus; species Amaricoccus sp. W119. Next base: position 100,360 of record NZ_JBKQWU010000011.1, read on the forward strand.
GTGGGGCTGGCGCATGAAGATACTCGTCCTCGGAAGCGGCGTCATCGGCGTGACGAGCGCGTGGTATCTCGCGAAGGCCGGCCATGAGGTCACTGTCATCGACCGCCAGCCCGGCCCCGCGCTGGAGACGAGCTTTGCCAACGCGNATCGGCGTGACGAGCGCGTGGTATCTCGCGAAGGCCGGCCATGAGGTCACTGTCATCGACCGCCAGCCCGGCCCCGCGCTGGAGACGAGCTTTGCCAACGCGGGCGAGATCTCGCCCGGCTATGCCTCGCCCTGGGCCGCGCCCGGCATTCCGACCAAGGCGATCAAGTGGCTGTTCATGAAGCACAGCCCGCTCATCATCCACCCGTCGCTCGACCCGGCCTTCTGGCGCTTCTCGCTCGCGATGCTGCGCAACTGCGACGCCGCGGCCTACGCGGTCAACAAGAGCCGCATGGTGCCGATCGCGGAATACAGCCGCGACCTCCTGCGCGCGCTCCGGGCCGAGACCGGCATTTCCTACGACGAGCGATCGCTTGGCACGCTGCAGCTCTTCCGGACCGAGAAGCTGATGGCGGGCGCGGCCAAGGACATGCCCGTGCTCCGCGACCTCGGCGTGCCGCATGAGCTTCTCGACATCGACGGCTGCGTCCAGGCCGAACCCGCGCTCATCCGTGTGCGGGGCAAGTTCGTCGGCGGCCTGCGCCTGCCCGACGACGAGACCGGCGACTGCTTCAAGTTCACCAACGCGCTGCGCGATCTGGCCGCGGCGCGGGGCGTGCGCTTCCGCTACGAGACCAGGGTCAGCGCCATCACCACCGGCAACAACCGTGTCACCGGGGTCGTGACCGACGGGGGCGACGGCGGCGTCACCGAGACCGCGGACGCCTATGTCGTGGCCCTCGGCAGTTATTCTCCCCTGCTCGTGAAGCCGCTCGGGATCGATCTGCCGGTCTATCCGGTCAAGGGCTATTCGTTGACCATCCCGATTCTCGATCCGGACGGGGCGCCCGAATCGACCGTGATGGACGAGTTGCACAAGGTCGCGATCACCCGGCTCGGCGACCGGATCCGCGTCGGCGGCATGGCGGAACTCGCGGGCCATGACTCGCGGCTGCCGAAGCGGCGGCGCAAGACGCTCGAACATGTGGTGAAGGATCTCTATCCGCAGGGCGGCCTGCCGAAATCGGGGACGTTCTGGACCGGGCACCGGCCGATGACGCCGGACGGGCCGCCGGTGATCGGCCGGACGAAACTCGCCAACCTCTGGCTCAACACCGGACACGGGACACTCGGCTGGACGATGTCCTGCGGTGCGGGCCGGGTTCTCGCCGACCTCATGTCCGGCGTCGCCCCGGAGATCGACGCGCGGCCGCTCAACATCTCGCGCTACGCCTGATCCGCCGCGCCGGCAAGCCCACATCGGGACCGAGACCCTCCGGAAGCAGCCGATCCGCCTCGGCCGCGGGAACCTCCGGCGCCGGAACGCCCGCCGCCCTGGTTGCGCGGAGCATCCGTGCCTCGGCACGCACGGTCGGACCTAGTTTCGCGATGATCGACCGCCCGTCCGCGAAGCCGATCCGGCGCACGTGAGGCAGGTCCCGCTCGCGAGCACCCGCGGCGCCTTGACCTCGGCGCCGAGCAGCGACGCGACGCGGGTGGCGAGATCGGTCACTCCGCCTTGCGCAGCGTCGCCAGCAGGCCCTCGGCGCCCGCCGTCACCTCGGCCCAGGCCGCCTCGAACCCCTCCGGACCGCCGAAATAGGGATCGGCCACCGCCTCCCCCTCCCGGCCCGGAACGTGGTCGAGAAGCAGGCTCAGCCGCGCCCGCGCATCGTCGGGCCGAAGCGACCGCAGGACGTCGAGATTCTCGTGGTCGAGCGCGACGATATGGTCGAAATGCGCGAAGTCGGAGCGCGACACCTGCCGAACGCGATAGCCGCCGATGTCGATCCCGTGCGCCCGCGCGACCGATTGCGCGCGCGGATCGGGCGGCTCGCCGATGTGCCAGCCGCCGGTCCCCGCCGAATCGACCTCGACCGCCTGCCCCGCCGCCTCGGCCGCGGCGCGGAGCGCGGCCTCGGCGAGCGGCGAGCGGCAGATGTTGCCGAGACAGACGAAAAGCACCGCTGGGGGCCGGTCCCGCGCGGCGTGTCCGGATTGATCGCGAGTGAACGGGTGGGCGGTCGATCGGTCGGTGGTCATCGCGAGGTCCCCGGGTCCGGGCGCCGCGGCCCGCGGCGCGCATCATCCCCGATGCTAGCGA
>NZ_JBKQWU010000012.1:0-100751 GCF_047275745.1 Amaricoccus sp. W119
ATCCGAGGTCTCCGCGCTCGAAGCTCCTCCGTGCTCATTCTCACCCATCTCAACACCTCCGTCGGCCCAAATTAAGCCGTCTGGGATGTCTCAAGAAACCCTGGGGCGGAGGAGGTCGGAGATCTCGCCCATGGCGGCGAGAGCGGCGCCGTCGCCGAACTTGAGGATGCGCGGGCGACCGCTCTGCGCGCCTATGAGAAGGCCTTGCGCGACTATCTGGCCGCCGAGCCCGCGTATCGCGAGGCGCTCGACGCGGCCAAGGAGGCGCGAGCCGCGGCGCAGGAAGCGAATGTCCCCGAGAAGGACTGGCCGAAGCTGCCGAAGGAATTGAAGGCCCCGGTTCGGCCCGGCCCGCTCACGGCGGCCGTCACCGAGCGGTCGGGTTATGCCCGCGCCGCCCTCGCCGCGCTGAACGACATCGGCGAGGCGTCGATCGGCACCATGATCGAACTCAAGGTCGGCAACGTCGACGTGTTGCTTTCCCGGCAAAAGGACCGGCTCAACAATATCTATTACGAGGTCGTCGCGGACATTGGCGCCGACCGGCCGATCACGATCGGCGAGGCCGACGCCAAGATCCCGGCCAACTCGCCGAGGCTGCAAGCCTCGCTCATGCCCGAGGTCATCGCCCGGAAGATCGCCGAGGCGGGAGAGCGCGCGCGGGAGGAAGTCGAATGGCTCGACAACCGCCTGCCTCGCGAGAAGGAAGCGGCCGAACTTGAGATTGACGACACCGAGGTCAAAGAGGCCGAGCGGCTGTCCGACTGGTACAAGAAGAAGGTGATGCTGGCCGAGGTCGCCGCCGACCGCGCCAGGGCGGCGCGGCCGAACCGATACATCGCCGCCTCATCGCGACCGCTCAGGGGCTTCCGGTCGGTCCAGGACACCAAAACGCACGTGTTCGAAAATGCCGGCGAGATCTATGATGGGACCGGCCTCAGCGCCGGGCAGTATTTCGAGGCAACCCGCAGGAGCGACGAGGCGCCCGTCATCGTCATGGCCAAGCGCGAAAAAGACGCCATGATCGTGGAGGACGTGATCGAAGAACCGGATCAGGCGCGGCGCGAGCGCGAGAACCCGACGCTGCCGCGTCGGCGCGGCGCGGCGCGGCGGGAGCCGATGGTCGATGGCGACGGGCCCACGCTGCGCGAGATGGCCCAGGCGGGCGCCGAGAGCGGCGTTGTGCTGACGCCGCGGTTCCGCGAGATGCGCGCCAAGGTCGCCGCCGACATGCGGTCCCGGCTCGATGGCATGGGCATGGGATGGGCCGGCGCCGCCGTCTCCGACATCATCATGGACGGCGGCGCGATGGTCTACGGGATCTATCGCCCGGCATCCTCGCTCATCGAGATCGCGCTCGCGGCTCCGACCGACGCCGATGTGGGCGCCCTCCAATCTGGCGGCAGGGTCCGCGCTCTCGGCGCCTCCAGCTATGAGCAGACCCTCGACCATGAGGCGATCCACGCGCTCCGCGGCGCGGGGCTGTTCACTGACGAGGAATGGTCGGCGCTTGTCGCGGAGGGCCGGGCCAACCCGGAGGTCAGGGACTGGTACGCGCAATCCGGCTACGATGACCGCTACGGCGACGCCACCGAGTTCAAGGACCAAGAGTTCGTCGCCGAGATGTTCGCGCGCTACCGCGCCGGAACCCGCTATGGCGGTTTGGTCGACAAGGCGCTCTCGAAGATCCGGCAAGTGATCCGGGCCTTGCGCGGCGCGCTGCGCGGCAACGGCTTCACGACCGCCGATCAGGTTCTCAGGCGCATCGAGAGCGGCGAGATCGGCCGGCGCGCGAATGCGGCGGCGCCGGCGCGCGGCGCGGAGACCGGCCCGAGCCTCGCCCGCATGGCTCCCTCCGAAGCGCGCAAGACCGAGCGCGGCAAGATCGGCAACACGATCACCCAGGCGATGAACGGCGACTATGGCATCCTCGGGCTCGTTCCGGGCAGGCCGCTGTTCACCGAGCTCGGCAAGGAGATGCCGAGCGCCGGTCAATACCTGCATCTCAAGAGCGAGATGGACGCCCTTCGCAACGAATGGCACGCGGACACCGACCGGATCGCCCAGGACTGGCGCGCGCGCTCGGCCAAGCATGGCGAAGCGAACGCGAAGCTCATGGAGATGATGCACGACAGCACCGTCGCCGGGCTCGACCCCTCGCAGCCGTTCCAGCGCGATCCGCGGAAGTCTCCCGATGACGAGGCCGAACGCTGGTCCGAATACCAGCGGCTTCGCAAGGTCTACACCGGGCTGCCCGAGGAACTGCGCGGGATCTACGGCACCGTCCGCGACCAGTATCAGAAGCTCTCCGACGCGACCGACGCGGCGCTCCTGAAAAACATCGAGGCCAGCATGAACTATGGCCTGGAGCGGGCGAAGCGCGCCCGCGACGAGGCGGTTCAGCGGGCGACCGATGACGGCCTCTCGGGCGCGGCCTACGACAGCGCCGTGGCAGCGGCCGAGCGGCGGTATGCGGCGGCGAAGAAGGTGAGCGGCTGGAACAAGCGGGCTCGGATGCTGGATCTTCGCCGGCAGTTCGAGAAGAACAAGGTGCCCGCGCCCTACTTCCCCCTGGCGCGCTTCGGCGACTTCTTCGTCACCGTGCGCGACAAGGAGACGAAGAAGGTCATCGCCTTCTCGCGGTTCGAGCGCGCCGGCCCGACGATCGGCGATGCCGCGCGGCGGCTCGCGGGGATGCCCGCCCGGCCCGACCAGCAGACATTCGCCAATCAGATGCGCGCCGAGGGGCATGACGTGGAGGTCGGCACGCTCGGCAAGGACCGGGTGATTTCCGGGGGCGCCGACGCGGCGTTCATCGGCGACGTTGAGGAAATTCTCGCGGGCGCGGGCGTTTCCGAAGGCATCATGGATCAGGTCTGGCAACGCTGGCTCGAAAGCCTGCCCGACATGTCGGTGCGAAGAGCCGCATCCACCGGAAGAACACGCCGGGCTGGAACGCCCACGACACCCGCGTCTTCGCCATCCAGCTCAACCCTCGTTCCCTGCTTCACGCCGGTCGCGAGCCCCGAGAGCAACGGCATGAGCGAGGCCTTCGTAAGGACCCTGAAGCGTGACCACCTTCGCGTCAGCCCCGTGCACGACAGCGGAACCGCGCTTGACCAGATCGCCGGATGGTTCGACGACTACAACGAGAACCATCCTCATTTCGGGCTACGAATGCGCTCGCCCCGCGAGTTCAGACGCGCCCATCAACCCGCCGAGGTGTCCGGTTAAACAGCGGCAACACCAGCGACGCTCGTCCGCCTCTGGTCGTCGGCGCCGTATCTGCTGAACAATTCCGTCGGCTACTATACGAACGATCCCTCGGTGGAGGGGCGGATGCGCGCCTTCGAGGATGGCATCGGCCAGGTGCTTTGGCCGGAACGCAGGGAGAAGGATGCCGAGCTCGGCGACAAGCTGCCCTGCAAGATCGACGGGATCACGGCGCGGAGCCTTCTGATCATCCCGCGCGGTTTTCTGCCCGATTTTCTCGTGGATGTGGCCGAGCCGCTGCGGGACGAGCTGCCGTAGCTTCTGAACGCGAACGGTGACATCGAGCTGGGTCCGATCCCGAAGGGCACGCCGATCGGCCTGCTGTCGAACCCCGACCTTCGGCCTGACCAGGCCAACCTCATTGAGCGCGCGAGGCACGACCTCCGGCTCCTCCGGCTGCTCATCCGGGTGAAATGTGAGCTCAAGGCCCTGCCGCCCGACTCCAGCGACGAGGAGGCCCGCCTCGCATTCCGCGATCTGGTTGGGCCGATGCTCGAACTCAGCAAATGTCCCGATCTCGTGGTCAACCGCGGGCATCTTTTCGGGACAGGGCATTCTGCTGGGATTCCCACGTCACCATTATGCCGACCGGGGCGGTGGGCGTGCGACCCGGCCTCGCCGCTTTCGACCTCGCGGAGAACAGCCGCGTGCGTCGCGGACTCGAGCGACGGCCGGTCGGCGCGCGGGCGCTGCGGCGCTGGCTGGCGGGGATCCGGCGATGAGTGGCGGGGCGACGGCGGCGGTTGATTTCGCTGACATCCAGGGCCTCGCGCGCTTCGGCCACGGACGGCTGCGCGCGGCCGAGTTCCTGCTGCTCGACTTCGCCGAGCCCGAGGCGGCGCGCGCCTGGCTGTGCGCAGCGCCGCTGACGACGGCGGAGCTGAGCGACGCGCCGGGCGAGACTTGGCCGTAGTTCCCCGCATCCGGACGCGCATCACCTCCGCGGCGCGCGGCTTGGCCGCTCCGGGTGGCCTCGGCGTCCGCAGGTACCGAATGGAAGCCCGAGCGGCCGCGCCCCTCACGACCTGGCGCGGCGCCAGTCGCGGATCTCCCGTTTCCAGCGATCGATGCGCTGGCGATAGCGATGGCGGCGTTCCTCGTAATGGTTCGGCCGCAGGCCCGCGCCGTCGTCGGCTCCGGAGCGGTAGAAGTTCGGCACCATCTTGTGGTCGGTCATCGGCAGGTGGAAGACCGGGCAGGCGGCGCTGGCCTGCGGCGGCACGATCCAGCTCCATTGCGCCGAGGTGACGCGGCCGGCCGCCTTCTCGCGCTGGTTGAACTCCATGAACTGCGCGCTCGCCGCGTGGTGATCGACCATCGTCACGCCTGCGCGGGCAAAGGAGCCGAGCACGGCGCGGTTCAGTTCGAGAAGCGCGCGGTCCTTCCAGAGCGGCGGCCTGGCGGAGGTATCCTCGCCGAGCGCGCGCGCGACGGGCCCAAGCAGGTCATAGCGGTTCTCGTCGGCGAAATTGCGCGAGGCGATCTCGGTCGACATGTAGTAGCCGTTGAACGGGGCGCAGGGATAGTCGATCCCGCCGATCGAGAGGATCATCCCGCTCACCACCGGCACCGCGTACCAGCGCAGGCCGAGCGCGTCGAACTCCGGATGGCCGGGCAGGGTGATCTCGACTTCCGGTCTGGCCTCGGGCGGGATCTCGTAGATGAGCCGCCGCCCCTCGCGGTCGCGCAGAATCATCGGCAGGAGGTCGAACATGCCGGGCTCCGCCGGCCGCTCCCAGCCGAGCGATTCAACCGTGCGCGTGAGCTCGATATTGCGCGGATCGCCGGTGACCTGGCCATCCTCGTGGAGATAGCCGGCATAGCGCAGCAGCTGGTCGCTCTCGACATAGGGCGGGATCTCGGCGCGCTTCACCGGGGCGAAGATCGAGATGATCGAGCGGACTCGGCCACCGCAATGCGCGTCCGTCAGATGGTCGAGCAGATAGCCCGCGATCTCGTCGGGATCGGCGACCTCCCGGAGGTCGCGGACCTCAAGCGACTTCCAGTGCAGCCGGCCGACGCAGCGCGCGTGGTTGCGCCAGGCAATGCGGGCGCCGAAGGCGAGTTCCTCGGGCGTATGCGCGTACCAGCCGTCGCGGGAGAGCGCGCGGCGCACCTCGGCCTCGCGCTTGCGCGACGCGCCCTCGCCAAGCTCGTTCTCGCGGTGAAAGCGGCGGATGAAGGCCACCGCTTCCTCGCGCCGCTCCATCGGCCCGATGCGCCTCAGCCGGCGGCGCAGCGGATCGGAGGCGGCCCTGGTGTCGACGCGGCTCACATCAGACCATCGAAGGCATGGGCGGTGCGCCGCACGGGACGACGGTTGATCGCATAGACGATGTCGAGGATGCGCTTGTTCACCCGGCGATAGGCGCGGTGCGTGATCGCATCGTTCTGGTGGATCGCCCGGCCGTTGCGATGGTCGTAACGGCGCACCCGCATGTCCGGATAGGCGGCGGGATTCTCGACGACGCTGTTGTAGATCGGCGTGTCCTCGTGGATCGAGAAGTCGTTGTAGCGCACCCGGTCGAGATAGGGGGCGTGCGCGCGCAGGAAGGACTCGGTCGCTTCCAGATCCTCGGTGGTCTCGCCGGGATAGCCCTTGAACATCGTGACCCGCACGCTCAGTCCCGCCTCGTGGGCGTGCCGGATGAAGGCGGAATTGGCCTCGACGTGGCAACCCTTGTCCATCGAATCGAGAAGCCGCTGGCTGCCGCTCTCGAGCCCGAAGCTCACCCGCCGCATGCCCGCGTTCACCGCCTCGCGCAACTCGCGCCGGGAGAGGCCGTTGTCGGCTCGCTGATCGACATGGACGGTGCCGATCCATTCCGCGCCATGCACGGTGCGCTGGATCTCCTCGACGATGCCGCGCAGCATCGCCGGGTTCGAGTTGAGCTTGAGGTCGAGGAAGAGGAAGTTCTTGGTGTTGTGCCGGTGCGACTGTTCGCGCAGCTCGTTCATCACCTGCGCGACCGGGCGGGTGCGGAAGGTCCGGCCGCTCGCCGAGACGATGTCCGAGCAGAAGGCGCATTTGTTCCACTGGCAGCCGCGCCCGGTCATCACCGGCACGACGCGGTGCTTGTAGAGATGCCAGGGGAAATCGGTGAAATCCGGGATCGGCAGCCGGTCCAGCCCCCTGAGCGGCGCGGCGGGCCGCGACCGGCGTCCGTCGGGCAGGAACACGCCCTCGAAGGCGAGCAGATCCTCGCCCGCGCAGACCGCCTCGACCACGCGCGCCACGGTGAGGTCGGATTCGCCGCCAACGATCGCGGTCAGGCCGGGGATGTCCCGCCAGGCCTCCGCCGTGCCCGCGACATTGAAGAACGGGCCGCCGAGCACGACCGGGACGCCGAGGTCCTTCGCGATGCGGCAGATCTCGACCACGGTCTTGTAGTGCTGGAGATAGGCCGAGAGCAGGACCACGTCGGGCCGGTCGGCGAGCGCCTTCGCGGTCTCGCGCAGCACCCGCGGATCGGTGCGGTTGTTCCACCACTGACGCAGCCGCCGCGCCTCGTCGCGAGTCGCGCGGAGCGGCGCCCAGGTCGTGTGGTGCAGCCGGCGCGCGGCATGGTCGAGAATGGATTCGCGCCGCTCGCGTTCGGCCGCGACCACGCCATAGGCGAGCGGGCAGAGAACACGGGCCTCGAAGCCGGAATTGCGCAGGGTCGCGACCAGGAGTCCGATCGCAAGCGTCGGGAAGACCGAGAAATTGTTGAGATCGACGATCAGCGTGCGCCGGCGTGTGGTATTGAGCGGCCGGATCGCTGCCTCGGCCATGTCGGCCTTGCGTTCGTAGCGCACGGCCGCGCGCGGTCGGCGCACACGCCCAGCCTGCGCCGCCTCCAAAGGAGTGCCGCCCATAATACCCTCACCATAATGTTACCCCTGCGGCAAATTCTCGCTCAGATGTGTCGCTCTGTCAAAGGTGTTCGGCCGACGAATCGGGAGCGACGAGGAGTCCGGCGCGGGCCTTCAGCCGCGAGTATGTCGATTCGCGCGGGAGGCGTCGGGGTCGGTCCTGGGGCCATTTTCGCAGCCGCGGCATGAACTTCCGGCCGCGCTCACCGCATATCAGAGGCGGGCGGACAAACGTCTCCTCGACCGTGAACGGCCGCGTCGATCCGCCGCCCGCGCCGGTGGAGCGCCTTCGCGCGACGCGATCTTGCCGGATGCCGGGTCTGTCCACTATGGTAGCACGATGCGGCAGGACGATATCGATCTCAGGATTGGCGCCCGTATCCGCGCCGAAAGGGAAGGCCGCGGCTGGTCCCTGACCGACCTCGCGGAGCGGGCGTCGGTGTCGCGCGCGATGATCCACAAGGTGGAGCGGGGCGACAGTTCTCCGACCGCCAATCTGCTCGGCAAGCTTTCCGGAGCCTTCGGGCTCAGCATGTCGACCCTGCTGGCGCGGGCCGAGGCGGCCGGCGGAGATCTCCTGCGCAGGGATGACCAGCCGGTCTGGACCGATCCGGAGACCGGTTATGTCCGGCGTCAGGTCTCGCCCCGGTCCGACATGCCGCTCGATCTGGTGCAGGTCACGCTTCCGGCGGGCAAGGAGGTGCCCATGCCGGCCTCGGCCTTCGCCTTCATCCGGCAGCTGATCTGGGTGCTCGACGGTGATCTCGTCTTCGTCGAGGGTGCCATTCACCACGAATTGCGCGCGGGTGACTGCCTGCGCCTCGGGCCGCCGGCGGAGTGCGTTTTTCGCAATGTCGGTGACCGTGCCTGCACCTATGCCGTGATGGTCCTGCGCGACGGGTGAGGGCGGGCCGAACGCGGCCATTGACAGATCGTTCAATATAGTGGACTAGTTCACCATCATAGTGACGGCTGGAGAGAGGCCCATGAAGATTCGCGACGCGGCAGACGAGGATCTCGAGGAGGTCACGGCGATCTACAACGACGCCGTTGAGCAGACGACCGCCATCTGGAACGAGGTCAGGATCGGCGTCGACAACCGGCGCGCCTGGCTCGCGGATCGGCGGCGGGCAGGCTACCCGGTGCTGGTCGCCGTTTCCGACGACGGCGACATTCTGGGCTACGCCTCCTTCGGCGACTGGCGCGCGTGGGACGGCTATCGCCATACGGTCGAGCATTCGGTCTATGTCCGGAACGACCAGCGGGGCGCGGGCATCGGCCGAGCGCTCATGGAGGCGCTGATCGGCCGCGCCAGGGAACTCGGCAAGCATGTGATGGTGGCTGGCATCGAGGCCGGCAACACCGGCTCGATCCGGCTGCATGAGAAGCTCGGCTTCGCGCGGGTCGGCCATCTGACCGAGGTGGGAACCAAGTTCGGCCGCTGGCTGGACCTGACCTTCCTGCAGCTGACGCTCGACGGGCGGACAGTTCCCGATCCCGTCCCCGATCCCGCTTCCGATCCGGCGGGCGAGCCGTGACGCCGGCCACGACCTTCGCTCTGCTCGTCGCGGCGGGCGCGGCGCTGGTCGCGCAGAACCTCCTGATGGCGCGGATCACCGGGGCGGCGTCCTCGGTGCTGGTCGCACTCGTGATGAATTCGGCCGTGGGGCTGGTGGCGCTGTCGGTCCTGCTGCTGGGCAAGGCCGGGATGAACGGGGCGACCGGGATCACCGGCATGTTCCGGCCGTGGTTCGTGATCCCGGGCCTCCTGGGCACGTTCTTCGTCTTCGCGAGCATCACCGGCTATCGCGAGCTCGGCGCCGCTCCGACCATTTCGATCCTTGTCGCCAGCCAGCTGGCCTTCGGTCTGGCGTGGGACATGAGCCGATCCGAAACCATGTCCATCGAGGGCCTTGCCACGGCGGCCGGCGGCGCCGCGCTCATCGTCGCGGGCGTCGTCATGATCGCCTCGCGCCACGGATGACGGTGGGAGGACGGGGGGCTCGCCGCCGGATCGGCCGGCGCCTCGCAGCTCCAAGGCGGCACGGGCGCCAGGCGCGATGGCGAGCGCCCCCGGTCAGCGAGCGGCCCGCGGTGGGTCGTGCCGGGTTCCGCCACGGTCGGGGCGGTTGGCTGAGAGCGCGCGCAACATCACGGCCATGGCAACTTCCATCCGGTCGATCCTGGCTCTGGTACGGGCCATGATCTGAAGCCCGTGCAGGACAGGATACCTGTTCGCCGCGCGGGCTCAGTGGCCCGTCGCCGCGCTCACCAGTTCGCCGTCGTAGTGCTTCGTGGTGGCCGGCGGCGGCGGCGATCAGGATGCTCAAGGGGGCGCGACTGGAATTGCTCCTCAATCCGACCGTACCCGCCGCTGGGTGAGCCTGTTTCAGGGTCTGGCTTTCGATGACGAGCGGGGTCGATCCGGCCCATGACCCAGCAGACTCATCCCGCGGCAAGAGGGAGCACATGGGTTCAGGACCGGTCGGTCCAGAAGAATCCGACTCAAACGGAATCAGGTCCGGACGGATGGACCACTCGCCTCGGCGGCGGGCCGCCGAGGGCCAGGGGCCTGTCGATCAGGATCGACGCGGAGGTGCGCGAGCGAAGGGCGGGCGTTCCGCCCCGCGCGGGTCGAGAGGATCTCGCCCGCGCGGGAGCATGGCGCACCCTTCGCCGCCTCGGGTTCGCCGGGGCGATTACTGCCCGAGCCAGGCCTGGAAGCGGCCGTCGAGCTCGTCGCGGTTGTCCGCCCACCAGGTGTAGTTGAAGAGGAAGCCCGTCTCGGCGTTCTCCGGGGCCGTCGGCATATGCGGAGCCATGTCGATGCCGAGGTCCACATGATTGCCGACGAGCGGCTGCGACGAGGCGCGGGCGGGGCCGTAGGAGATGAACTTCGCCTGGTCGGCCAGATGCTGCGTATCGGTCGCGAAGCGGAGGAAATGCTTCACCCGGTTCAGCCGCTCCTCGGGCAGGTCGGCCGGCACGATGAAGCCGTCGATATCGAAGACCTGATAGTCCCAGAGCATCGCGACCGGCTGCTTCTGTTCCTCGATGACCGAGAACAGGCGCCCGTTGTAGGTCGAACCGATCACCGCCTCGCCGTCGGCGAGAAGCTGCGGCGTCTCGGCGCCCGCCGACCACCAGATCGTCTCCGACTTGATCGTGTCGAGCTTGGCGAGCGCCTGGTCGATCCCCTCGGGCGTCTCGAGCGCGTCGTAGACCTCCGCGGCCGGGACGCCGGAACAGATGAGCGCCCATTCGAGGTTGTTGATCGGCCGCTTCTCCAGGGCGCGCTTGCCGGGGAAGGTCTCCAGGTCGAAGATGGCGCAGATGTCCCCTGGCACGGCGCCGTTCCAGGCCGCGACATCGGTGCGGTAGCCGACCGTGGTGGAGTAGAGGTTCGTCGGGATGTGGCAGTCGGAGACGATGTTGTCGCCGAGATCCTCGCTCGCCGAGGTTCCATCGGGGGCGGGCGCGAGCCATTCGTCGAACTCGGCCTCCGCCGCCAGACCCTCGTCGCAAAGCCGGATGCCGTCGGTCGCGAGCACATCGACGAGATCCCAGGTCACGTTCCCGGCCTCGTTCATGGCGCGGAGCTTGGCCACGGCCTCGTTCGAGCTCTCGTCCCAGATGATCCGGACGCCGGTCGCCTCCGTATAGGGCTCGGCATAGGCCTTCTGCTGCATCGCCTGATAGGCTCCGCCCCAGGACGAGATGGTGATCGTGTCGGCGCAGTTCTCGCAAGGCGGCGGCGCCTCGGCATCCTGCGCGAGCAGCGGCGTCGCCGGCAGTATCGCGAGCGCCGAGGCGCCGAGCAGCTGAGTGAGTTTCATCTGATCTCTCCCTGAGTTTGTGCCCCGACTGTTGGTGCCGGGACTGTAAGTGCCAGGGCTTTCGGCGCGGTGCCGGTGTCCGTCCGGCGCATCGCTGATGATTCCCGCGTCATTCCATCCCGGCCTTCCATTCGCGTAGCGCCAGCGTGGCGCGGGCGCCGATGAGCGTCAATGGCCGGGCTGGCAAAGCGCGGGGAGCGGCGAAGCTCCGGTAGACGCGGGTGAGGTCGGTCTCCGCGCCCAGCAGCGTCTCGGCGGCGGCGATGCCGGAGGCGGTCGCGTTCGAGGCGCCGAGCCCGTTGCAGCCGCAGGCGGCGAGGACGCCGGTTTCGACCTCGCCGAAGGCGGGTACCACATTCCAGGTCAGCGCCATGGCACCGCCCCAGCGGTACGCCATCCCGATCCCCGCGAGCGCCGGAAAGCGGTGCGCGAGCTTGCCGTCATGCAGCGCGCCCGCGCGGCGCAAGGTGCCCGGCCCCACGTCGAGGCTCGGGTTGAAGGTGTAGCGCGATCGCACGAGCAGGCGATCTCCGCGCGCGCCCTCGATTCGGCGAAGCGTCGTTCCCATCGGCGAGGAGGGGGTCGCCGCCCAGCTTCGCCAACCGCCGAGGCGCGCGGGATCGAATTCCTCCGTCATCGAGGCATAGGTGAAGACGTGCAGCAAGCGGCCCCGGAAGAAGCCGAAGCGCTCGGCATAGCCGTTGTTGGCGAGGATGACTTGGGGGGTCTCGACCGACCCATCGGGCGCGCGGACGAGCCAGCCGCCGCCCCTGCGCTCGAAGGAGAGCGCCGGGGTCCGCTCGAAGAGCCGGGCGGGTGGTGCGAGACTGTCGGCGAGGCCGCGGATATAGGCCGCGGGCTGCACGATCACCGCGCCGGGCAGGTAGAGGCCGGAGGTGAAGACGCGCGACCCGGTGATTTCCGCGGCAGCGGCGGCGCCGAGAAGGTCATGCGGCTCGCCGAGCCGGACCAGATGCGCTGCGTAATCGGCGATATGGCGGTCGCCCTCCGCCGTCATCGCGAGATGGTGCCGCCCCCGGGCATCGAGCGTCTCGCGTCCCCAGCCTTGCTCCGCCGCCAGTTCCTTCGCGAAGCTGACGGCGCGGCGCTGGACGAGAACGCGGTCGCGGCTCCGTTGGAGCGGGTCGCCACCATGACCGGAACCGCGATCCGAGCCGTAATCCTCGGCCGAGACTTCGTGCGGCAGGTCGATGATGAAGCCGGAGTTCCTGCCCGCCGGGCCTTCGCCGACGGTCCCCGCCTCCAGCACCGCGATGCGAAGCGTCGGGTCGCGGCGCTGGAGCTCGCGAGCGGCGGAGAGGCCGGCGAACCCGGCGCCGATGATCGTCACATCGGCGGTGATCGCTCCCGTAAGCGCTGGCGTGACGGATCGTGGCGGGAGCAGGGCCGCCCAGCCGCAGACGCCCGGTTGAGCGGGCAGCTGCGAGGCCCTGAATACGCGCGCCGCCGCTGTCACGGCCATGCCGCTTCCCGCGCGGCGAGATCGCCGAGGGCGGAGCGGAGCACTTCCAGCTTCCCCGCGTCGAGTGGCCGCAGCGGACGCCGCGGCTGACCGGCGCCGTAGCCGGTGATCTCGGCCGCCGCGTAGACCGATGCCACGTAGTCACCTTCCCAGATGAGGTTCATCGCCGGTTCCAGCAGGCGCCAGATCTCGCGAACATCCTCCCAGCGCCGTTCCGTCGCCGCCCGGACCAGCGCCGCGCAGGCGCGGGGCGCGAAATTGGCGCCGCCCCAGATCACGCCGGCGGCGCCGGCGAAGAGCGCATGCGGGGTCAGCGGGTCGGCGCCATTCATGACCGGCAGGCCGGTGCGGATCAGCGCCGCTTGCCGCGGCAGATCGCCGCCGCTGTCCTTGACGGTGACGAAGTTCGGGAGCCGGCAGAGCTCCGCGAGAAGCGCGGGCGAGATGCCGACGCCGACCGCCTGCGGGACGTTGTAGCCGATGACCGGCAGGCCCGCCGCCGCCACATCGGCGTAGAAGGCGAGGAGACCCTCGTCGTCGGCCGGGCCCTCGAAAAACGGGGGCAGCACCATGACGCCATCCGCGCCGTGGTCGGCGGCGTGCCGGGTCCGGGCCAGCACGTCGTCGAGCAGGAGCGCCGAAGTCTGGACGATGAGCTTCGCCCGCCCCGCGATCGCCTTCGCCCCCCGGGAGACGAGCGCGTCCGATTCTTCGCGTGTGAGATAGACGTGCATGCCGGTCCCGGAACTGAGGACGAAGCCGTCGACACCCGCCTCGATGTAGCGCTCGAGATGCGCGTCGAGCCGGTCGAGATCGACCCGGCCCTCCGCGTCGAAAGGCGTCGTCACGGCGAGGTTCAGGCCGGAAAAGGGAAAGGCTGTCATCGGCATCGCCGGCTCCCGGGTTTGGCGTGGGCGCGAGGGTGGAGAAGCGGATCGCGGGGCAAGGTTCACCTCCGTTGGCTTGGCGGATCATTCGCCAAAATGTTCACTGATGTCAAGATACAGAACGATGCTGTGTATTTTTGCTTGCCGGCGGGGGAGGCGGCCGATAGTGTCGGGCCCATGGATGATCCCAGGCATGACGATTTGGGCGGCGAGATCGGGAAGGCGTCGGGCTGGCGCGGGTCGCGGGAGGTCTGGCTCGCGGCGGCGCGGCAGGCGCTGGTCGAGACCGGGCTCGATTCGGTGAAGATCCAGCCGCTGGCGAACCGGCTCAAGCTCTCGCGCACGAGCTTCTACTGGTTCTTTGGCGACCGGAAGGCGCTTCTGGACGCGCTGCTGGAGGATTGGGAGGCGCGCAACACCGGCGCCTTCGTCGAGGCCTGCGCCGCCTATGCCGAAACCATCGCCGAGGGAATCCTGAACCTGATCGTGGTCTTCCACGACGAGGCGCTGTTCGATCCCAGGCTCGATTTCGCGGTGCGCGGCTGGGCGCATCAGTCCGACGCGGTGGCCGAGCGGGTCAACGCCGCCGACGAGCGGCGCCTCGGCGCGATCCGGCAGTTGTTTGAGCGTTTCGGCTTTCCCCCCGACTGGGCCGATGTGCACGCCCGCACCGTCTATCTCACCCAGATCGGCTACATCGCCTTGCAGACGCGGGAGGCCCAGGAGACGCGGATGGCGCGGGTCCGGCACTATGTGGAGATCTTCTCCGGCCAATCGCCCTCGGCGAGCGAGATGGCCCGGTTCCACTCCCGCCTGAAGTTCACACCCGCGGCCGAGGCACCCGGGACGGAAACGGCCGACAGGGGGCGGCCCGGCGCCGGAACGGCCGGAGTCACGCCCCGAGCCACGGCTGGATGACGCGGTGATCCTGCCTCTCGTTCTCGCCATCGGCGTGGTCGGTGCGAATTCGCTGGCACTGAGCCCGATCGCGGCGGATGTGGCCGCGTCCTTCGGTGGCGCGGCCGCGTCGGACGTGATGATCGCCTCCGCCGCCTATGGCGCCGGGACCGCGATCAGCGCGCTTCTTCTCGCGCCCCGCGCCGATCGGATCGGACTGGCGGCGTCGCTGCTCATGGCGCTGTCCGCGCTCGTCCTCGCTATGGTGCTGAGCGCCTGCGCCTGGTCGGTCCTCGCCCTGATCGCCGCGCAGGCGATCGCCGGTCTGGCGGCGGGGGTCGCGCTGCCGGCGATCTACGGTCTGGCGGCCGAGATCGCCCCGCCGGGCCGGGAGAGCGAGACGCTCGGCAAGGTGCTGACGGGCTGGACGCTGAGCCTCGTCGCGGGGGTGACGCTGGCGGCGGCGCTGTCGGACGTGGTGCACTGGCGCCTCGTCTACGCCGCGATGGCCCTGATCGCGCTGAGCGTCTGCGCCGCGCTCACGCTCTTGCGCCGGAAACGGCCCGCGCGACCGGACGGCGATGGCGCCGCCGCGACCAGGGGCTCCGCCGCTTCGCCGTTCGGCGCGCTCCGGGTCCCGGGGGTGCCGGCGCTCCTCATGCTCGTGGCCGGGTTCATGACCGCCTTCTACGGGCTCTACGCCTATCTCGGAGCGCATCTGACCGGGACGCTCGGCCTGTCGACGGCGCTGGCGGGCCTCACGGCTCTGGCCTACGGAATGGGCTTCGGCGGTGTCGCGCCGCTCGACCGGCTCATCGACCGGTTCGGCCGCGTTCACGCGGCGCCGGCCGTCCTCAGCTTCCTCATGCTGGTCTATCTCGCCCTCGCGGCCATGTCGGATAACGCCTTCGCCATCCTGGGCCTCTGCGTCGTCTGGGGCGGGGCGAACCATCTCGGGCTCAACCTGCTGGTCGGGGCGCTGACGGCAAGCGACATCTCGCGTCGGGGTGCGATCCTCGGCCTCTATACCGCGACGAGTTACGGCGCCATGTCGCTCGGAACCGCGATCTTCAAGCCGGTCTTCGAGCGGTACGGCTTCGCCGCCCTGGCCTGCGTCTCCGCCGCCTGTGTCCTGCCCGGAGTGATCCACGCGGTCTTCCATGCGCTCGTCCCCGCGGCCGCGGCGAAGCGGCGGGGCGCCGCCGCGGCTCCCGGCCGCGGGGACCGCTGATCGTCACGCGAGAATCGGCGTTCCGGCGGGACCCGGGCAAAACCGAGCCTCCATCCGCCTTTTCGCTTTACCTCGCCTCCGCCAGGGAGGACAAAAACCCGTGGGAGCGACAAAAAGACACACCCGAGGGCGGAGAGAAACATGTCCGACAAAGCAAGATACCTGAACGAGGGGATGAAGCTTCCCTTCATCCTTCTGGTCACCTGTTTCGCCGCCTGGGGGATCGCGGCCAACATGACCGATCCTCTGGTGAAGGTCTTTTCCAAGATCTTCTCGATGAGCACGTTGCAGGCGTCTTTCGTCCAGTTCTCCTATTACGGCGCCTATTTCTGCCTCGCCCTGCCGGCGGCCTTCATCAATCGCCGGTTTTCCTACAAGACGGGCGTGCTGGTCGGGCTCGGCTGCGCGATCCTCGGCGCCTTCCTGTTCTATCCGGCGTCGCAGGCGATGACCTTCGGCTTCTTCCTGCTGGCGCTGTTCATGCTCGCCGGAGGGTTGTCGATTCTCGAGACCTCGGCCAATCCCTTCGTGATCGCGATGGGGCCCGAGCATAACGCGACGCGGCGGCTCAATTTCGCGCAGGCGTTCAATCCGGTCGGCACCAACATCGGCGTCTTTCTCGCCGCGACGCTGATCCTGCCGCGGCTCAACCCGGCGAGCGAGGAGGAGCGGGCCGCGATGGCGCCCGAGGCGCTCCAGGCGATCCAGGTGGATGAGCTCAGCGCCGTCATGGTGCCCTATGTCGGCTTCGCCTTCGTGCTGGTCGCGATCTGGATCGCCATCGCGCTCATCCCGATGCCGACCAAGCGCGAGCTGACGCCCGAGGGGCACGAGGTCCATTTCATGGCGACGCTGCGCCGGCTGATGGCCAACCGGCACTACCGCTTCGGTGTGATCGCGCAGTTCTTCAACGTCGCCGCCCAGACCTGCGTCTGGACCTTCACCATCCAGTACGTGATGGAGGCGATCGGCGGCAACGAGGCGCAGGCCGGCTGGTACCTGCAGGCGAGCCTCATGGTCTTTCTCGTCTCGCGCTTCGTGATGGTCTGGCTGATGGGCTATCTGCGCCCGGCGGTGCTCCTGACGCTGATGGCGGTGCTCGGGACGGCGCTCAGCTTCTACGCCATGGCGAGCCCCAACGTCAGCGGCGTCTGGGCGGTGGTGATGATCTCGGCGAGCCTGTCGCTGATGTTCCCGACCATCTACGGCATCGCGCTGCATGGGCTGGGCGACGATACCAAGTTCGGCGCGGCGGGTCTCGTGATGGCCATTCTCGGCGGCGCGCTGATGCCGCTCGTCCATGGCGCGGTGATGGACGCGCAGGGGGCCGCCTTCTCCTATATCGTGCCCGGTCTCTGCTTCCTCGTCGTGGCCGCCTACGGGCTCTTCGATCTGCGCATGGGTGTGCGGCCGCATCGGGAAGCCGCCTGATACCGGGGCCTGCTACCAGCGCGGCGATCTGCGTTCGCTGCAATGCAGCATTGAAGTCATGGCGGTTGTGGTCCTGGGTGGCCGGCTCGATATTCGGGACAAGCCAACCTGGCAGAAAGGAGACCGCTATGCTTGGATACTTTGCGATCTACGGCGGCCAGTTTTCCGAGCTGGTCCGCCGCCAGACGAAACCCCGCCGCTGGTGGCATTACGTCATGCCGCATCAGATCGACGCGATGAACTGAGCCGACCCGCATCATCGGATCGAACCGCGAAGGCCGGGCACCCGCCCGGCCTTCATCCGTTTCGGCGGATGGCCGCCGGAGAGCGGCGGGGCAGGGGTCGGGGACCCGCGGCGTTGACGGGCCGATGGTGGCGATCGCCGGTCGCGAAGCCGATGAGCGACGCATTCCCGTCATGCGCGAGTAACGATCATCGAATAAGCACGGAGCGCGATTCATCGTAGAAATTCTAACCGCGCCGTCTTGCCTCGGTCGCGGGCGGCCGATCTGATCGAGATCAGAATTATTCCATAAAATCAGTATGAAGTACTCCCGAGATGCGCGGTCCAGACGTCCCTTGGGTGTGGGGGGTCTGTCATAGACCTTCTTACGTCCGCTCCCCGGACTGCTCGCGAAACGCCCATTGTGCCTCGACCGAACTCCGGATCGGCGGTACGCTCCCGGCATCACCTTTAGCGCATTGAGACTCAAGGATGAACGAGCACAGCCATATCGCCAGCAAAGCCGAGGAGCGTCTCGCGTTCTTCCTCCTGGCCGTCGTTCTGTTCCCGGTTCTCAGCGTGGCGGTCGTCGGCGGCTTCGGCTTCCTGATCTGGATGTCCCAGCTCGTCCTCGGACCGCCAACGGGTTGAGGAGCGGCCAGCGGGCCGAGGAGCGGAACAATGCCAGCCAACGCGAGCAACGAACTCTCCCGCCGGGGCATTCTCGGGCTCCCGGACGAGTCATTCGGGCACATCTCGAGCCTCATCGTCCGGGCCCACCCGGATCGGATGGAGGCCGTCGCGGCGCGGATCGCCCGCCTCAGCGTCGCCGAGGTGGCGATGACGGACCCGTCCGGCAAGATCATCGTCACCCTTGAAACCCGCGACGAGGACGAGATCGTCGCGGCGATGAACGCGATGCAGCGCTTCGACGGCGTCGTGAACGTCGCGCTCGTCTTCCATCAATCGGACGCCTGAAACTTACCCAAGGAGCCACCCCATGCCCGGGATCAGCCGACGCGACCTCATCAAGGCACAGGCGGTCGCGGCGGCCGCGGTCGCCGCGGGCCTGCCGGTGCCGGCGGCCGCCCAGAACCTCACTACGGACGCGGCGTTGACCGGACTTCGCTGGGCCAAGGCACCCTGCCGGTTCTGCGGCACCGGCTGCTCGGTCATGGTCGCCACCAAGAACGGCCGGGTCGTCGCGACGCACGGCGATGCCGAGGCGGAGGTGAACCGCGGCCTGAACTGCGTTAAGGGCTATTTTCTCTCCAA
The DNA here is from genome assembly GCF_047275745.1 of Amaricoccus sp. W119. Taxonomy (NCBI): domain Bacteria; kingdom Pseudomonadati; phylum Pseudomonadota; class Alphaproteobacteria; order Rhodobacterales; family Paracoccaceae; genus Amaricoccus; species Amaricoccus sp. W119. The sequence goes on from NZ_JBKQWU010000012.1 coordinate 18,392, forward strand.
GATCATGTACGGCCAGGACCGGCTGACCCAGCCGCTGCTCCGGATGCGCGGCGGCGAATATGCGAAGGACGGCGACTTCACGCCGATCAGCTGGGACGAAGCCTTCGACATCATGGCCGAGAAGTGGAAGGCGACGCTGCGTGACAAGGGTCCGCGCGCCGTCGGCATGTTCGGCTCGGGGCAGTGGACGATCTACGAAGGCTATGCCGCGTCGAAACTGATGAAGGCCGGGTTCCGCTCGAACAACCTCGATCCGAACGCCCGGCACTGCATGGCATCGGCGGTGACCGGTTTCATGCGCACCTTCGGCATCGACGAGCCGATGGGCTGCTACGACGACATCGAGGCCGCCGACGCCTTCGTGCTCTGGGGCGCGAACATGGCGGAGATGCATCCGATCCTCTGGACCCGCATCACCGACCGGCGCTTCAGCTATCCGCATGTGAAGGTCGCGGTGCTCTCGACCTTCCGCAACCGCTGCTTCGATCTCGCCGACATCCCGATGATCTTCAAGCCGCAGAGCGACCTCGCCATCCTGAACTATATCGCGAACCACATCATCGAGACGGGTAAGGTCAACGAGGCCTTCGTCACCGATTTCGTCAACTTCAAGCACGGCAACGAGAATATCGGCTACGGCCTCAGGCCCGAGAACCCGCTGGAACAGGCGGCGGAACATGCGAAGGACGCCAACGACGCCCAGCCGATCACCTTCGAGGATTACGCGAAATTCGTCTCCGACTACACGCTCGAACGCGCGGTGGAGATGAGCGGCGTGGAGGCGTCGCGGCTCGAGGAACTGGCGGAACTCTACGCCGATCCGAACGTCAAGGTGATGTCGACCTGGACGATGGGCTTCAACCAGCACACCCGGGGCACCTGGGCGAACAATCTCGTCTACAACATCCATCTGCTGACGGGAAAGATCGCCCATCCCGGCAACTCGCCCTTCTCGCTGACCGGCCAGCCCTCGGCCTGCGGCACCGCGCGCGAGGTCGGGACCTTCGCCCACCGGCTGCCCGCCGATCTCGTGGTGACCAATCCCGAGCATCGCGCCCATGCCGAGGAACTCTGGAAGCTGCCGCCGGGAACGATCCCCGACTGGGTCGGCTCGCACGCCGTGCAGCAGAACCGCGACCTGAAGGACGGCAAGATCAACGTCTACTGGGTGCAGGTGAACAACAACATCCAGGCGGCGGCCAATCTCATGGAGGAGGGGCTGCCCGGCTATCGCAACCCGGATAATTTCATCGTCGTCTCCGACGCCTATCCGACCAATACCTGCCTCGCGGCCGACCTGATCCTGCCCGCCGCGATGTGGGTCGAGAAGGAGGGCGGGTACGGCAATGCCGAGCGGCGCACGCAGCTCTGGCGGCAGATGGTGACCGCGCCGGGCGATGCGAAATCCGATCTCTGGCAGCTCGTCGAGTTCTCGAAGCGCTTCACCGTCGAGGAGGTCTGGCCGCCCGAGCTCATCACGCCGGACTACGCGGGCAAGACCCTCTTCGACGTGCTCTTCGCCAATGGCCAGGTCGATGCCTTCCAGCGCGAGGGCGACGCTCTCGACACCGAGAACATCGAGGCGGACGCCTTCGGCTTCTACATCCAGAAGGGGCTCTTTGAGGAATATGCGAGCTTCGGGCGCGGCCACGGCCACGATCTCGCACCCTTCGATATGTATCATCAGGTCCGGGGTCTGCGCTGGCCGGTGGTGGACGGCCAGGAGACGCGCTGGCGCTTCAACCGCGACACCGATCCCTATGCCGCGGGCGACAAGGCCTACAAGTTCTACGGCCACGCCGACGGCCGCGCGATCATCTTCGCGCTGCCCTACGAGCCGCCGGCCGAGAGTCCCGACGAGGAGTTCCCGTTCTGGCTCGCGACCGGACGGGTGCTGGAACACTGGCATTCCGGCTCGATGACCCAGCGCGTCCCCGAGCTTCACCGCGCCGTGCCCGACGCGCTCTGCTACATGCACCCCGACGACGCCGCGGAGATGAACCTGCGCCGCGGCTCCGCGGTCCGGATCATCTCGCGGCGCGGCGAGATGGAAACACGGGTCGAGACGCGCGGGCGCAACATGCCACCCCGCGGCCTCGTCTTCGTGCCGTGGTTCGACGCGCGGCAGCTCATCAACAAGGTCACGCTCGACGCGACCTGTCCCATCTCCAAGCAGACGGACTTCAAGAAATGCGCCGTCCGCATCGAAGCCGCGTGAGGCCCGTCATGCGCAGGACCCTCTTCATCGCCACGCTCCTAGCCGCCACCACGGCCGCCTTCGCCCAGGACGGCGGCATCGGCGGGCTTCGGCACGGCACGCCTCTCGACGTGGAAGCCACGCCCCCGCCGATCCCCTCGGTGGTCAATTCCGACATTCGCCAGGTCCGGAACTGGCCCGAACAGCCGCCGGTGATCCCGCATCACATCGACAACTACCAGATCGATCTCAACGTCAACAAATGCCTGACCTGCCACAGTCGGACGGCGGTCGAGGTCAGCCAGGCGCCGATGGTCTCGGTCACGCATTTCATGAACCGTGACGGACAGGTTCTCGCCGCCGTCACGCCGCGCCGCTTCTTCTGCACGCAATGCCATGTGCCGCAGGCCGACACGGAGCCGCTGGTCGAGAACACCTTCCAGGACGTCGACGCGGTCATCGGCTCGAGCCCCACATCGGGGACGCCGTGATGTGGCGCTGGATCAAGCGGACCTGGACCATCATCCGCCGGCCGAGCGTGCATTACAGCCTCGGCTTCCTGACGCTGGGCGGGTTCCTGATGGGCATCGTCTTCTGGGGCGGCTTCAACACCGCCCTCGAGATCACCAATACCGAGAAGTTCTGCACCAGTTGCCACGAGATGCGCGACAATGTCTTCGTGGAGCTGAAGCAGACGATCCATTACACCAACCGCTCCGGCGTGCGCGCCTCCTGCCCGGACTGTCACGTGCCGCATGACTGGACGGACAAGATCGCGCGCAAGATGCAGGCCTCCAAGGAGGTCTGGGGCAAGATCTTCGGCACGATCAACACGCGCGAGAAGTTCCTCGAGCACCGGCTGACGCTGGCCGAGCACGAATGGGCGCGGCTCGGGGCGAACGACTCGCTCGAATGCCGCAACTGCCACTCGGCGGATTCCATGGACATCACGCGCCAGAGCCAGCGCGCGGTCGAGGCGCATGAACGCTTCCTCTTCACCGGAGAGCGGACCTGCATCGACTGCCACAAGGGCATCGCCCACCAGCTGCCCGACATGGCACCCCCGCCGGCCGCGGCCATGTCGACGCCCCCGTCGGCGATCCATGCCACGACCGTCGCGGAGGTCGAGGATTATCTGCGTACGGTTCCCGACTGATCCCGCCACCCCCTTCCGCCCCCGCGCTGTCGAGCGGGCTCCGATCCAGCGCAATCAGAAATGGCCGCCCGATCGGGCGGCCATTGGTCCGCTCGCTTTCGGGGATGCGGCAATCAACCAAAGGATGATCCAAGCGGATCCATGCCGGACCCCTCTCATGACGCGCGCGAGGCTGGAACCGGAAGCCGGCTTCCGCGCTTGTGATTTGGGGTCAGCGCCTTATCGGTTCGCGCGAGGCCCCGTCATTGGAGGATACGCTATGTCACGATGGTTCGCCGCCACCTGCCTCGGTCTCGCCGGGGCGTTCGTCCTGTCGGGCTGCGATACGGAAGCGGGCCGGCAGGCGCAGAGCCTGGCACGCAACATGGGCAGCGACAGTTGTGGCGCGGTCAGGAACCAGAACCTCGTGGGGCGAACCACGGAGCTTCTCAATGTGACCGAACTGCCGCGGAACACCCGCGTCGTTCCCGTCGGATCCTCGGCGGGACCGATCGGCGACGAGCGCCGCATGACGGTGATCATCGGTTCCGGCAACGTGGTCACGCGCGTCTACTGCGGCTGAGCGGACGGGGAATGCGGTCGGGGCCGACACACCCGCCCGGCCCGCTCCGCCGGGAACGACGACGGCGCTCCCCGAAGAGCGGACCTCGTGCCCGCGTGGCTGTGCGCCGGACCCACAATCCACGCTCCACGCTCCACGGCCGCCCGCGCCGCGCTGGCGTCGTTCGCGGAGATCAAGGCCGACCGCGCTGTCGCGCAAAAGCATGTACGGCGTTGCCGGATCATCTCTTTGAGAGACGGATCTGGCCCCTCGATGAGCTGAGAGGAGAGGGCCGGATGATGCCGCCGAAGGCCGGGCGCGTCCGCGCGGCCTGTCCGGCCTACGGCCGCGCGGCCTTCTCCGCGATGCCCGAGACGCCCTCGCGCCGTTCGAGTTCCGTCAGCACCTCCGTCCATTCGACCCCGCCGGCGCGGAGCATGACGAGGAGGTGGTAGAGCACATCCGCCGCCTCGTAGGTGAGGTTGGTCCGATCGCGCTCCGCCGCCGCGATGATCGCCTCCACCGCTTCCTCGCCGAACTTCTCCGCGCATTTGCCCACGCCCTTGGAGAGCAGCTTCGCGGTATGCGAGGTCGAGGGATCGGCCTCGGCGCGCGCCGCGATCGTGGCGGCCAGGCGGGCGAGAACGTCGCTCATGAGACCGGCCTCACGGGGATGCCGGCGGCGGCCATCGCGGCCTTGGCCTCGCCGATCGAATAGGTCCCGAAGTGGAAGATCGAGGCCGCGAGCACCGCGGAGGCATGGCCCTCGGTCACGCCTTCAATCAGATGGTCGAGCGTGCCGACGCCGCCCGAGGCGATGACCGGGATCGGGACCGCGTCGGCGACGGCTCGGGTCAGGGCGAGGTTGTATCCCGCCTTGGTCCCGTCGCGATCCATCGAGGTCAGGAGGATCTCCCCCGCGCCCCGCGCCGCCATGTCGCGCGCGAAGGCGACCGCGTCGATGCCGGTGCGGCGCGTGCCGCCATGGGTGAAGATCTCCCACTTGCCCTCGGCGACGGTCTTGGCGTCGATCGCGACGACGATGCATTGCGCGCCGAACCTGGTCGCGCTCGCATTGACCACATCCGGATTGGCCACGGCGGCGGTGTTGAAGCTTACCTTGTCGGCGCCCGCGAGCAGAAGGGCGCGCACATCCTCGGGCGTGCGCACGCCGCCGCCGACGGTCAGCGGCATGAAGCATTGCTCCGCCGTGCGCGAGGCGAGGTCGAGCAGCGTGCCCCGGTTCTCCTGGCTCGCGGCGATATCGAGAAAGCAGAGCTCGTCCGCGCCCGCCGCGTCATAGGCGCGCGCCGCCTCCACCGGATCGCCGGCGTCGATCAGATCTACGAAATTGACGCCCTTGACGACGCGGCCCTCGCGCACGTCGAGGCAGGGGATGATCCGCGTCTTCAGCATCACGCCGCCCGCATGGTGACGGCGGCGGTGCCGGCGGCGATCAGCGCGGCGCCGCCGGCGCGGTTGACGGCGCGGATCGCGCGCTCGCTCGACGCGAGCCTCCGCGCGCGGGAGGCGAGGATCGCGTAGCCGAAGGCATTCGCGAAGGCGAGCGTCACGAAGGTCGCCTCGAAGACGGCCATCTGCGGCCAGAAGGGACGCGAAGGATCGAGAAACTGCGGCAGGAAAGCGACGAAGAACACGATCGACTTCGGATTGAGCGTCGTCACCAGCCAGGCATGACCGAGCATCCGCGCGGCCCCACCGGCGTCGGTCCGCGCCTTCGTGTCGAGCTTCGTCCCGGCGCGCCAGAGCTTGACTCCGAGCCATATGAGATAGGCCGCGCCGATCCATTTGAGCAGCGTGAAGAGCGTCGCGGAGCTTGCGAGCAGGGCGCCGACGCCGAGCATCGAGAGCGTCATCGCCGTGAGATCGCCGAGCGCCACGCCGGTCGCGACCGGCGCCGCGACCTTCCAGCCGCGGCCGAGCGCATAGGAGACGACGAGCAGGATCGTCGGCCCCGGGATCACGAGCAGGACCGCCGAGGCGGCGACGAAGGCGAGCCAGGTTTCGAAGGTCATCTCTCTCCTCCTCAGGCGTCGAGCAGCCGGATCGCCTCGCCGAGGTCGATCCTGCCCTCGTAGAGCGCGCGTCCGGAAATCGCGCCGTCGAGGATGTCGAGCGCCTTCAGCGCACGCAAGTCCTCGATCGAGGAAACGCCGCCAGAGGCGATCACCGGGATCGAGACCGCGCGGGCGAGCGCCTCGGTGGCGGGGACGTTCGGCCCTTCCATCGCGCCGTCGCGGTCGATGTCGGTATAGATGATCGCGGCCACGCCCGCGTCCTCGAAGCGGCGGGCGAGGTCGATGGCCTCCAGTTCGGTTTCCTCGGCCCAGCCCTGCACCGCGACCTTGCCGCCGCGCGCGTCGATCCCGACCGCGATCTGGCCGGGGCAGGCGGCGGCGGCCTCGCGCACGAGATCGGGGTCGCGCACCGCGACCGTGCCGAGGATCACCCGGGCGATGCCGCGGCCGAGCCACATGTCTATCGTTGACCGGTCGCGGATGCCGCCGCCGAGCTGCGCCGGCACATCGGTCGCGGCGAGGATCGCCTCGACGGCGGCGGCGTTGACCGGATGGCCCTCGAAGGCGCCGTTGAGATCGACCAGATGCAGCCAGCGGCACCCGGCCTCGACGAAGGCGCGCGCCTGCGCGGCCGGGTCCTCGCCGAAGACCGTCGCCGCCTCCATGTCGCCGCGCAGGAGCCGGACGCAGCGGCCATCCTTGAGGTCAATCGCGGGGTAGAGGATCATCGCGGCGCTCCCGTATCGGTCGCGCCCCTCGTAGCCCGCGCCGCGGCGGAATGCAAAAGGGCTTGGAGCCACGAGTGATCCGAGAGCCGGGGTTCCCTCCGCGTTGGATCAGAGGGGGGTCAGAGCAGCAGGTCGTCCGCCTCAGGCATATGCGCGCGGCCGAGGCGGAGCGCGAAATCAGCGACGCCGTCGCCGGTGACATCTGCCTCCAGCGCGCGCCCGGTCCAGCGAAGCTCGCCCGCCATTCCGGAGAAACCCGCTCCGGCGATGAAGTCGAAGGCCTGATCCCCCATGACGCCGTGCTCCGCGTCTATGCCGCGAAGGTCGATCATGTCCCGGCCGGAGCGGAAATCCGTGATCCGGTCCGGGTTGTCCGCCACCGAGTCGCTGAGCGCGGTGAAGCGGAAGACATCGGCTCCGCCGCCGCCGGTCATGACATCCGCGCCGCGCCCGCCGGTGACGCGGTCGTCGCCGGCGAAGCCGAGGAGCCGGTCGTCGCCGCGCGCGCCGATGATGCGGTCGTCGTCCGAAAGCAGTTCGCGGGCGAAGGCGGCGCCGGTCTTGCCGGTCAGGAGAACGGGAGCAAGGCCGATCTCCTCGACCCGAACGACCAGCGCGTCGCCGCGGGTGAGCTCACCCTGCTCGAGCGGAACCGCCGTCGCGAGTTTGGGCCGGTAGGCCGCCAGCGCGCCGGTGAGCGTCAGGGCCGTCGCGCCGCTGACGAGACTCAATCCGCCGCCGGGGCGCGTCTCGGGAACGGCGGCCGGCAGGTCGCGGATGTCGAAGGTTTCGAGGAAGGTCAGTCTGGCCATCGGGCGCTCCGTCGATCTCGTCCGGCGGATTGGGACCCGTCATGCTTGACACCGGTTATGCTTGACACCGGCCTAACGGCGGCGCCCGCGCGGCGATGTTTCGCCGATGCGATCTTGTGCGACGTTGACGAACGGCCACCAAGGGATAGGGTTCGGCGTCAAGAGAGGGAGACCATGATCAGGCGATTCTTGTCCGCCCCGCCCGTGCCGTCGTCGTCTGTCCTGGCGGCGTCCCTGTTGGCCGCGCTGCCCATCCTGACTCTGGCCATCCTGACCCTGGCCGTCCTGCTGCCACTGCCGGCGCCGGCGCAGGCGGAATCGCCCGTCGGCCTCTGGCGAACCGAGGCGGTCGGCAAGACGGGCGCGTTTCTCGACGTGCGCATCGCGCCCTGCGGCGACGCGCTCTGCGGCACCGTCGAGGCGACGCACAACACCAAGCGCACGGATCTCGTGGGCCAGACGCTGATGACCGGGATGATCCCGGATGATCAGGGAAGCTGGGGCTCCGGAACCATCGTCGCGCCGGACAACGGCAAGAACTACGCCGGGTCGATGTGGCTCGAGGGCGGGGATCTGAAGGTCCGGGGCTGCGTCACACTGCTGTGCCGCTCCCAGGTCTGGACCCGCGTGAACTGACGGTCCTGATCAGGGCGTCCAGCGCAGGAAATTGGCGATCAGGCGCAAACCCGTGGTCTGGCTCTTCTCCGGATGGAACTGCGTGCCGGCGACATTGCCCTTCGCGATCATCGCGGTGACCGGCCCGCCGTGATCGACCCGGGCCAGCAGGGTGGCCGGATCGTCGGGCACGAAGTGGTAGGAATGCACGAAATAGGCGTGATCCCCGGTCGCGATCCCGTCGAGAAGCGGATGCGCGGCCGCGATCTCCAGCGCGTTCCAGCCCATGTGCGGGATCTTGCAGGCGGGATCTTCGGGTGACAGCCGCGCCACCTCGCCGCCGATCCAGTCGAAGCCCGGCGTGTCCTGGAACTCGCGACCCCAGGTCGCGAGCATCTGCATGCCGACGCAGATGCCGAGGAAGGGCGCGCCCTCGTCGCGCACGCGGCGCGCGACCGCGTCGAAAAGCCCGTCGCGCGCGAGCAGCCCCGCGCGGCAATCGGCGAAGGCGCCGACGCCCGGCAGCACGATCCGCTCCGCCCGCGCGACCGCCTCGGGGTCCGAGGTGACGAGGATCGGCCCGGCGCCGGTCTCGGCCGCGACGCGCTGGAAGCTCTTGGCGGCCGAGTGCAGGTTGCCGCTCTGGTAGTCGATGATCGCGGTCGTCATGCCGAAAGCGTGCCCTTGGTCGAGGGAATGGCACCGCTCGCCCGCGGGTCGGGCTCGACCGCCTCGCGAAGCGCGCGGGCGACGGCCTTGAAGGCCGCCTCGGCGATATGATGGCTGTTGGCGCCATCGAGCCTGGCCACATTGAGCGTGATCCCGCCGTTCATCGCGAAGGCGGTGAAGAATTCGCGCACAAGCTGCGTGTCGAAGGCGCCGATCTTCTCGGTCGGGAAATCGACGTTCCAGACGAGGAACGGCCGGCCGGAGAGGTCGAGCGCGGCGCGCACCAGCGCCTCGTCCATCGCGAGATGGCAGGAGCCGTAGCGGCGGATGCCGCGCTTGTCGCCGAGCGCCTCGGCCAATGCGCGGCCGAGCGCGATGCCGACATCCTCGACCGTGTGGTGATCGTCGATGTGCAGATCGCCCTTCGCGCGCACGTGCAGGTCGATGAGCGCGTGCCGCGCCAGCTGGTCGAGCATGTGGTCGAAGAAGCCCACGCCGGTCGCGCAGTCATGCTTGCCCTCGCCGTCCAGATTGATCCGGACCGTGAGGCTGGTCTCGGTGGTTTCGCGGCTGATCTCGGCCGTGCGCATGGCTGTCCTCGCTCGGGGTTCTCGCGGGCGCTTATAGCCGCGCGGGCGAGGGGTTCCAAGCGGCGCCGGGCGGGGTCCAGGTGTTCCCCGGTCCGGTGTCGGCGGTCAGGTATTCGCCGTCAGGTATTCCGGGCCGGGATCGGCATCGCATTGGCGAGCAGGGCTTCCATCGGAACGTGGCGCAGCGTCGCGCGATGGGTGCTCGTCAGGATGACCTTCGGCGCGACCCCGGCCTTCCACGCCTCCTTCCAGCGCTCCGCGCAGAGGCACCAGCGATCGCCGGGTCGGAGGCCCGGAAAACCGAACTCGGGACGCGGCGTCGAGAGGTCGTTGCCGCGCGACCGGGAGAAGCCGAGAAACTCCTCCGTCACGCGAACGCAGACGGTGTGCGCGCCGCGATCCTCGGCGCCGGTGTCGCAGCAGCCGTTGCGGTAGAATCCCGTGATCGGGTCGAAGGCGCAGGGTTTGAGCGGGCCCCCCAGGACGTTGATGCTCTCTTCGATCGTCTCGTGCATTCGAGCTCCTCCCGGCGTCATGTTGGCCCCATCTCCCGCCGCTGTCCATGCCGGGCGGCCGTGCGGGGCGCCCATGCTGCCAGTTCTCGCCGCGTGGTCCTGCGGGGCGTCAGCGGTAACCCGTCATCTCCAGGTAGCCGCGGCCCGCGGCGCCGCCGTCGAGCAGGATCGGGCCCTCCCAGTAGGGATAGACCGTGCCCATCCAGGCGGCGGGGTTGAGTGCCTCGGCGATGGTATCGAGGCCGAATCGGGGCACTTCAACGCGCCAGCGGGTCGGCAGGCGGCGGTCGGCGACGCGGGTCTCGTTGAGGGGCGTGAGCGCGATCTCGTCGCGGGCGAGCGGGGTCGGCGTTCCGTCGGGCGCGATCCAGGTGCCGCTCAGGAAGGGTGCCGCGGTGTCGGAGCGGAGCGCGAAGAGCATCACCCGCGCGCCCGAAGCCAGCGACAACGCGAACCAGTCCCAGCCGCGCTGGTCCGGGGCGAGCGCCTGGCTCGACCATTCGCGGTCGAGCCAGGCGGTGCCGGTGACGGGAATTGTGTCGGGGCCGAGGTGGATCGTTCCGGTGACGGTGTAGAACGGCTGGCTGTAGTAGTAGGAGGCCTGTCCGGCCTCCGATTTGACGCTGAAGCCGCCCTCGCCCTGCGGCACCGGCGGCGGGACGGCGCGGGCGCGGAGATCATAGGAGAAGTCGCGGCCCTGGGCCTCGATCGAGATTTCGGCCAGCGTGTCGGCCTCGCCGACCGGATCGGCGCCCCGGATCGACCAGTCGTCGATATAGGCCGCGAAGGGCGCGGCCACGACGCCGGCCTGGCCGATGCCGCCGCGGGCGAAGGTCTCAGCGAAGACGTGCGTCTCCTCGGTCGTCACCGCGGCATGCGCCATCCAGACCGCGTTGCTGCCCCAGCCCGAGGTCTCCGGCCCGGGCGACAGGCCCTGGCGGAACAGGGTCCATTGCGCGCCGAGTTCCTCGCCGTCCGGGCCGGTGAGATTGGCCGTCAGGTACCACCATTCGATCCGGAATCCGGGATGCGCGCCGTGATCGCGCGGGAAGGACAGGGCGGCGGGGGCGGTGACCGGAATATAATCGGCGGCGTCCCGTCCGAGACCGGCGAACCCCTGCGCGGCGGCCGCCTGGGTGATCACGGCCTGGGTGGTCACGGCCTGGGTCATCACGGGGAGGAGAAGGCCGAGAAGCAGTGCCTTAGCGTTCATCGCTGAACCTCCGGATGAGATCGGCCGGCGCCGCGCGGGCGAGGCGGAGCGCGGGCCAGAGCGCGGCGAGTGCTCCCGTCGCGAGCGCGAGGCCGAAGAGCCGCGCCCAGTCGAGCGGGAAGACGAGGAGCGGCAGCCGCCAGCCGAAGGCGCGCGGGTTGATGATCTCCGTCAGTACCGTCGCGACCGCGAGCCCGAGCGGCAGCGCCGCGAGCGCGGTGAGACCCGCGAGCGCCACCGCCTGCCCGAGTTCGATCGCCGCGAGCCGCCGCCGCGTGAGACCGAGCGCCCAGAGCGGCGCCAGCTGGCCGAGCCGCTGCTCCGCGAGCGTGAGCAGTCCGGTGAGGAGCGCGATCCCGGCGACGATCAGCGTCAGCGCGTTGAGCGCGAGCGTCACCGCGAAGGTCTTGTCGAAGACCCGCGCGGCGGAGGCGCGCAGCCCGGTCCGGTCGGTCACGTCGAGATCGCCCCGCGCGCGGAGTTTGGCGACGAGCGCGGGAACCGCCTCCGCTTCAGCGCGGATCGCGAGGCGGCGCGCGCCCTGGCCGGGCCAGCGGGCCGTGACCTCCGGAAGCGGAGCCAGCACCTGAGCCTCGGGGTTGCCGTAGTCCGAATAGACCGCCGCGACGCGGGTCTGCCAGAGGCCGGTGGCGGTCGGGATCGCGATCGGATCGCCTGGCGCGAGACTGGCGCGGCGGGAAAGCTGCTCGTTCACCATCACGCCCTCGCCGCGCGCCACCCGGTCCCAGGGGGCATCGAGCGTCGCGAGCAGCGGCCAGCCGTCGCGGTAGAGCGCATCGTCGGTGAAGGCGTAGATCTCGAGCGGCGCGCCGGCGACCCGGCTCCGCGCCGCGCCGATCGGAAGGAGCGCGGTCACGCCGGGGGCGGCGGCGAGCGATGCCTCGACGCTCTCGCGTGTCGCCGCGTCCGGCGCGGAGAGGTAGATCTCGGCCCCGAGCCGCTGGTCGAGCCAGCCGAGGAAGGTGGCGCGAAAGCTCTCGACCATCGTGCCGACCCCGACATTGACGCCGAGCGCGAGCAGGAGCGCCATGAGCGCGAGCGAGAGCCCGCCGAGCCGCTGGCGGCCGTCGGCGAGGAGCCATTGCGCCACTGGCCCTTTCGCCCGCCGGCCGAGCCAGGCGAGGGTGATCGCGACCAGCCCCGGCAGCAGCAGCGCCGCGCCGAGCAGGAGCGCTCCCATCAGCGCGAAACCCGCGAGCAGCGAGTCGCCGAGAGCGAGCAGGGCCAGCGCGCCAAGCCCGAGCAGCAGCGCCGCGCCGGCCTGCCAGGCGAGCCGCCGTCTGAGCGCGCCGTGCCAGGCTTCGGGCCGCGCGGCGGCGAGCGGGCCGAGGCGGAAGGCGCGCCACAGGCTGTCGCCCGCGGCGGCCAGCGCGCCGAGAACCGCGATGCCGAGCCCGGCCAGCCACCAGCCGGGTTCGAGTGTCAGCTCTCCCGGGACATGCGCGCCGTAGAGCCCGTTCAGCGAGGTCGCGACATCCGGGAGCAGCGCCGCCGCCATGAGATACCCGCCGACCATCCCCGCCGCGCCACCGACGAGCGCCAGCGCGAGGATCTCCATGAGGAGCGCGACGGCCAGATCCCGCGCGGGAACGCCGAGCGCGCGCAAGGTCCGGAGCATGGGCCTGCGCCGCTCGAAGGCGAGGCCGATCGCCGCGTAGACGATGATGAGCCCGACGAGAAAGCTCAGGAACCCGAAGGCGGTCAGGTTCAGGTGAAAGCTGTCGGTCAGGCGGGCCAGATCGTCCCCTTCGCCCTCCACGACGGCCAGCCGGTCGACGAATGCCGGCGGTATCGCGACTCCCTCCGGCGCGAGCAGGTAGGACACGGCTTCGGGCAGCCCGAGCAGTTCCGCCGCCCGTCCGATGTCGAGCAGCAGCGTGCCGGGCGGAACCGTGTCGGAGGCGATGAGGGGAGGTACGCCGGGCACACCTGCCAACTCGGCCACCGTCGCCGGCGCGGCGAAGGCCCGGCCCGGCGACAGCACGAAGGCGGGCAGGTCGGCCGCGTCCTCCCCGATCGGCGCGGCGCCCCGGGGCAGGCTCAGCGGCTCGACGCCGACGAGGCGGAAGGCCTGACCGCCCGGGCGCCAGTCGCCTTCCAGCACCGGCGAAACGCGAAGCCCCGCCCGGCGCAACGCGACGTAATCGACGAGCGGAAAGCGCTGGCCGTCCAGCGCCTCGATCCGCTGCCCGCCCGAGACGAGTTCCGCCGCCTGGGCGTAGCTCCGCCGCGCCTCGGCGTTCAGCGCCTGCACCCCGCTCCAGAGCGCGGTGGCGACCATGAGGCCGACCAGCAGCGTGACGAGCTCCAGCGGGTGGCGCCGCCAGTAGCTCATGAGCGCCGCGGCGACCGCCCGGGTCATGCGACCGGCTCCCGCGCGGTCGGCCGCTTGCCGGCCGCTTCCGTCGCCGTCCCGCCACGGTCGGCCGTCCGGGCACCGGGATCGGTTCCGCCGGCGTCGATCCTTCCGGCGCGCAGATGCGCGCGCGTGTCGAGCCGCGCCGCGAGCCTTTCGCTGTGCGTGACCATCATGAGCGCCGCGCCGCTCTCAGTGACGAGGCCGAGCAGGAGATCGAGCACGGCGTCGCCCGTGGCCTCGTCGAGATTGCCGGTCGGCTCGTCGGCGAGGATGAGCCGCGGCCGGCCCGCCAGCGCCCGGCCGATCGCGACGCGCTGCTGCTGGCCGCCCGAGAGCTGCTCGGGGTAGCGGTCGAGGAGCGGGGCGAGACCGAGCCGGTCCGCGAGTTCCGCCAGCCATCCGGGGTCGAGCCTCCCCGCGAGCCGGGCCTGAAGGGCGAGATTCGCCGCGACATCGAGGCTCGGGATCAGGTTGAACTGCTGGAAGACGATGCCGACGGTCTCGCGCCTCAGCCGCGCCCGGCCGCGATCGTCGAGCCCGGTCACCTCGGCCTCCGCGATGGTGATCCGTCCCGCATCGGCCCTTTCGAGCCCGCCGACGAGATGCAGGAGCGTGCTCTTGCCGCTGCCCGATTCGCCGGTCAGCGCGAGGCTCTCCCCGGCGGCGAGATCGAGCGAGAGGCCCCGGAGCACGGCGAGCGGTCCCTGGGCGGTCGGGAATGTCTTGGCGAGGTCGCGTAGCTTGAGCATGGGGCTCTACCTAGCACGGCGGAGGGGGGGAGCCATGTGATCCGCGTCAAGCCCGCGGCCGGTTTTGCGAAACCCTTCGTGAACGCGGGAATTCGGGGTTGCCGCGGCGGGCCGGGACGGCCAGCATGCCGCCGATCCGCGCGGGGCCTCGGGGTCCACCCCGGTTCGCGAAGGCCGGGCGGGGGCGCCCGCGCCAAGCTCAGGAAAGCGCCGATGACGATCGCTCCGACCGAGCCCTACACGCCGCTGCCGCGCGGCCTCATCATCCTCGTCGCGGTCATCGCGGCGCTGGAACTCCTGCTGTCCGCCTCCGACGCGGGCCTGATCGCCGATCCGACGCTTCGCGCGCGGTTCCTGCAGACCGGCGCCTTCTGGACGCAGCTCCTGCGCGGGACCGAGCCGATCTTCGCGGCCCAGCCCGTCACGATGTTCCTGAGCCATGCCCTGCTGCACGGCGGTTTCGCGCATATGCTCATGAACATGGTGATGCTGCTGGCGCTCGGCCGCTTCGTCTCGGACCGATACGGGCCGGGCGTCATCCTGCCGCTCTTCCTCGTCGGCGCGGTGGCGGGCGGCGGGGTCTACGGACTGCTCTCCTCCGGCGGGGCGCCGATGGTCGGCGCATCCGGGGCCGATTTCGCCTTCATCGGCGTCTGGACGGTCTGGGACCTGCGCCGGCATCGCGCCGCGGGCGTTCCGGCGAGCCCGGTGTGGCGCCGGGTCGCCGCGCTCGTTGTCCTCAACGTCGTGATGTACTTCTGGCTCGACGGCATGCTCGCCTGGCAGGCGCATCTCGGCGGCTTCATCGCCGGCTGCGCCTACGGCGCGGTCCTGGAAGCGCGTGCGTCCGCCGAGGCTTTGCGCGCGCGCGCCGCCGCCCGCAGGGCACGGAACGGTGGCGCGGACTAGGGTGCGGACTCATATCTCTGCGAGCCAGATGCGGACAGCGGCGAGCTTGAGAGCGGCGAGGTAGTTCTCGGGGTTTCGGTCGTATCGGGTGGCCAGACCGCGGAATTGCTTGACCTGGTTGAAGAAGCGCTCGACCAGATTTCTCTGCCGGTAGACCCATGTCGAGAAGGCGAAGCTGCCCTTGCGGATGATGCGCGGCGGGATGTTCGCCCACGCACCGCGTTCGGCAGCGAGGTCGCGGATGGCGTTGGTGTCGTAGGCACGGTCGGCGATCAGGGTGGTGCCGGGCGCGAGATCCTTGAGTAGTGTCGTGGCGACGGGCGCGTCGCCGGCCTGGCCGGGGGTCAGTTCCAGCCGGACCGGCCGTCCGTCGGCGTCGACGAGCGCGTGGATCTTGGTGGTCAGCCCGCCCCGGGAGCGTCCCATGCAACCATCCCCGGCGTCGGCACCCCCCTTTTGACGGCGGCGCCGTGCTGGTGGACCCGTACGCAGGAGCTGTCGATCATCACGATGTCGCCGTCGTAGGCGGCCGACACCGCCGCGAGCAGGCGATCCCACACCCCGGCGGCCCGCCAACGCACGAAGCGATTGTAGAGCGTCGTCCGCGGACCGTAGCGCTCCGGCACATCCCGCCACGGCGCGCCGGTCCGGAGCCGGGGCGGGTCCGAAGCGGGTCGGGCACGAATTTCGCGATCCGATGGAGCCAGTTCGCGTCCCGCGCGTTGAGGGAGGCACGCGCCGTTTTGTCTGGCGCAGGAGGGAGAGAAGTATGGAAGGATTTGGCTGGATCAGTTTCCTGATCATCGGGCTGATCGCGGGATGGATCGCCGAGAAGGTGATGAAGCGCAGCGACGGGCTTCTGACGAACCTGATCGTCGGCGTGATCGGCGCCTATCTCGGCGCGTTCCTGTTCAGCCTGCTCGGCCTCGGGGCCAGCGGGTTCATCGGCGCGGTGGTGGTGGCGACGATCGGCGCGATCGCACTGCTCCTGATCGTCGGCCTCGTCCGGCGCAAGACCTGAGCCCATGGCGGCCGCCGAGACACCACCCGGCGCGCCGTCCGAAAAGGGGGAGGCGTCCGCGGCCCGGTCCGGGCACGCGGCGCCTCCCTCGGCGATTCTGGAGACCGCGCTCTACGCCGAGGATCTCGACGCCGCCGAGGCCTTCTACGGCGGCGTGATCGGCCTGCCCGTCGTGATCCGCGTTCCCGGTCGGCACGTCTTTTTCCGCCTCGGCGCCCGGACGCTCGCCGGGATGCTCCTCGTCTTCGATCCCCGCGCCACCGCGCGCCCGCCCCGGTCGGGGCCCCCGGTTCCGCCGCATGGCGCGCACGGGCCCGGGCACATGTGCTTCGCGGCCACGCGCGACGAACTCGACGCCTGGGCCGCGCACCTCCCCGCCGCCGGCGTCGCGATCGAGGCGGATTTCCTCTGGCCGAACGGCGCCCGGTCGATCTATGTCCGCGACCCCGCCGGCAACTCGATCGAATTCGCCGAACCGCGGCTCTGGGAATAGACGCCCCCGCTGCCGCGGGAATGGACGCCCGCCCGCGTCCACGCGCCAGTCTCCCCCGGTCCCGACCTCGATCCCGACCCCCGATCCAGACACGGCTCGCGCCTTGCGATGGACTCATCGCAAGTCGAGTTCTATGATGGCGTGAGTATCGGCCATCACTGGCCACTAATCCGACAGCAAGGAATCGAGATACCTCGCGGGACCGCGGGCGTTAACGATCAATTGAGAGTGTCAGGCCCCGATCTTAATCCGATCAATTCCTGATCTCTGACCGATCCCGCGCCGCTAACGCCGAAAGGTTCTCCCAGATTGGTTTGCGAGTAATGAACGAACTGCCTAATCGTAGTTTCATCATTTCCGAGGTGGCTCAGGTCGCGGTCGTCAATGATCAGTATGGCAGGATAGATCTTGCCACCGAGGACGGCGATCTCATCTCGCTCGACCTGACTGTTCGGACGCTCGCTCCCGTCATCATGGCGCTGTTCTCGGCCAGTAGCGCGTTGCAGGAGCGGCGTTACGCCGCGACGCGGGAGCGGTCCGTGCTCGCCCTGCCGGTGCGCGATGCCGCGAGCGCGGCGGTTCCGGTGGGGCAGGAGCGGCATATCGTCCTCTCGTTCCAGCTCGCCAACGACGCTATTTTCCGATTCTCGATGCCGCGGGCGGCGGCGGCGCGACTCAGTCGCTCGCTGTCCGAGGTGGTCGGGGCGGGGCTCAACTAGCTTTCCGCGGGTGGCCGGAGGGTCGCGCGCCGGAGCTTTTGAGCCGTGTCCGGCCGTCGCACCGGATAGCGACGGGAATATGAATGTTTCGCTTTGGCGCCGGTTGATCGTAGTTGATCCGCGCGGTGGGCGGTCTATATGTGCCCTACCACGGACGCCTATATGATTGACGCATGACTGCCATGTGATAATGGCACTCCCCAAACGTCGCACAATCGTCATAGTGCGCCAGATTTCGACGGACTGAGGAAGAAGGATAAGCGTAATGTTCGATTACGTGGATCGGGTCGCACTGACGAATGACCAGGGGGCGCGCGCTCAGAAGCTGTTCGCCGCGGTCGTGCTCGCGGCGCTGGATGACGCGATCGCCGATGACAAGAAGTATGGCAACGGCGCCGAGGTGATCGCCCGCTGGGCACGCTCGCGCGACGGCCGCGAGGTGCTGATGTGCGCGGGGATCGACCCGAACGAGCGCTGCGTGAACGGCATGATGGAATTCGTCCGCCGCGGCGTGCGGACCTCCGTGGCGCTCAGCCGCGAGGAAAGCGAGCGCCAGGCGCACCGCAACGAGGCCGAGGCGGCCTGAGCCCGCCGGGATCGGGCGGCTCCGACATTCGAGCCAGCCATTCGAGAAGGGGCACCGGCGACGGTGCCCCTCTTGATTCCGTCTACCGGCCAAATATGTCCGTCTTTAGCTCATCGTATACCGACATACCCGGCTTTATCAGTGGGGCGAGCGTGTCACGCGCGAATGACGCTGGATCGTTCCCCAACTGGCCTGTGCTGAGGATACGCTTGATTTTCTGATGTATCGTTCCCGCAGCCTTCTTGACGTCATCAGCCATGTTGCCCCTCGAAACGCTATCGGCGATTGCCTGCTCCTTTTCGGCCAGGACGGATGGGATCTCGGCCGATTTCCCAAGCGAGTTGCAAAGCGCGGTCAGCACCTCGTCATCCCACAGATAGGACTCGAGGTGCCGTCGGCCGAGCACGGTGATCCCTTTCTCATTGAAGTCGGCCACATCAGTTGAAGTGTGGTCGTCCAAATCGATAAGACGTTTGATCTTCATGCCATTCGCTATCTTCGGCAGCGCGGCTGCGATTCCGAGGAAATCGCCAGAGACCTCTCTTGAATTGCCTGCGGAGATGAAGGTGGTATCGGGAAACTCATCCGCGAAGATGGTCGTGTAGACGCGGGCGTCGTGCTCGGCATTCTTCCCTGGGACTTGACCCGCCGGATTGCCTTCGCAGATTACAACTTCGGATGGGGCTACTAGGAAAGCAAGATCATCGAGCGCAACATGCAGCACGTTAGCCCAGAACGCTCTCGTCGGCTTGGTCGGCTCGATCACCGTCGCCTGATCGAAATCGCGATCACCGAAGTCCAAAAAAACCACCGAGTTTGGATCCTTGTCATACAACTCCCGAGCCTTCCGCAGCATGCCGATTGAATGCGAAGCGATCCACAGCTGAGACTCGTCGGGTATGAGTTCCAAGAGTTCCTCCAAAAGGGCACCTTGGGTCCTCGTGTTCATGTGTAATTCGGGCTCGTCGATACAATAAATCGCGTCTTTGTAAGTGCGGCGTTTAATTACGAGATCCGTAATGAGATCGAAAGCTGCCTTCTCACCGCCCGATAGATTCTTGTAATCAAATTTCGAAATTTTACCTTTACTGAATTGAAATGTGCCGTTCTCTAAAGGATTTCCGATGCCCAGAAAATTTAAATCGGAAAAAAGTCGCAGAATCGGCTTCCGAATGTCTCCGACAATTCGTTCCCGAAATTCTGCAATTGTCAAATTGGGTAATTCATTGACAAAAACGTCCTCGAGAGTTTGTGCGGCGATCCGTTGGTAGTTCATAGAAGCCTCGGCGTCTTGATCAATCAATCTGCTGAGATTGAAGCTTTGGATAATGTCTCTCTGTTTCGAAAGAGAATCGATTTGAAAATCTGCTTCGTGACGGTGAGCGCCGCGAATGTAAAAACTTCCTGCCAATAATTGGATCGATCCATGGGTGAGTATCTGAATTCGTTTATAGAAATCTATATCCTGATTTTCATTATTATTATAATATTCTCGATCTTCTCGATAGCTGAGTAGATTATCTGCGCGATATTTTAAGAGAAAAGCATCAAAAAGTGATGACTTCCCGGATCCATTCGGTCCGGAGAGAATCACAAGCTTTGCAGAGCATGGAATATTTTTTATTTCTAGATCGACAAATCTTCGAAAATTATTTACTTTTATGCGTGAAATTTTCATGCAAGAAATTCCAAATTTAGGGTCGTTTGGCTGACTTCGAGTGGATTTGGATTTGAGATTCCATTTCGAAACCCTCAAAACTCCTCCACCATCACCACGCCCGAAACCGACTTCACCGCGCCGATCACCTGCGGCGAGACCGGGTACGCCTCTTTCAGCGACAGCACCGTTTCGCCGGGCAGGTCGGGGGCCAGGACGACGATCTCGACCGGGCCGCGCCGGGCGCCGCCGTCCTTGGCTATGGCGGTGAGGCGGGTGGCGAGCGATGGGGCGGCGGATGCGTCGTTCACGAAGATGCGGATGCCGGCGGGGGCGGCGCCGGCGACGGCCAGGTCCACCGGTTGCGCGGCGCGGGCGAGGAGTTTCATCTCGTCGCCGTCGGTCTCCGCCTCCACGGTCAGGACCACGTTGGCGCCGGGTTCCAGGTGGTCGCGCGCCGCCTCCAGCACGTCGGAGAAGACCGTGACCTCGTAGAGCCCGGACGGGTCGGAGAGGCGGACGAAGGCGAAGCGGTTGCCGCGGGCGGACTTGCGTTCCTCCTTGGCCGAGACCGAGCCCGCGATCCGGGCGCTCACCGCCCGCTGCTCGCGCGCGCGGCGCAGGAGTTCGGCGTAGGTGAGCACACCCTGCCGCTTCAGGGCGCCCGCGTAGTCGTCGAGCGGGTGACCCGAGAGGTAGAAGCCGATCGCGAGCAGTTCCTGCGTCAGCCGCTCGACCGGCGTCCAGTCGTCCGGGTTCGGCAGCCGGGGCGCGGGCAGGCTGTCCGTCGCCTCGCCGAAGAGGCTGACCTGCGCCGAGGCGCGCTCCTCATGCGCGCTGGCGGATTGGGCGACGAGGGCTTCGAGGCTCTCGAAGACCTTGCGCCGGTTCGAATCGAGCCCGTCGAGCGCGCCCGCCCGCGCCAGCATTTCGAGCGCCCGCTTGCCGATCCGCTTGAGATCCACCCGCGCGGCGAAGTCGAAGAGGCCGGTGAAGGTGCCGCCCGCCGCCCGCGCCTCGGTGATAAGCCGCATCGCCTCGACGCCCACGTTCTTGAGCGCGCCGAGCCCGTAGACGATCTCGCCGTCCTTCACGGTGAAGGTCGCCTCCGAGCGGTTGACGCAGGGCGGCACGATGCCGATGCCGAGCCGGTCCACCTCCTGCTTGTAGGCCCCGAGCTTGTCGGTCAGGTGGATGTCGCAGTTCATCACGGCGGCCATGAACTCGACCGGGTGGTTCGCCTTGAGCCAGGCCGTCTGGTAGCTCACCACGGCATAGGCGGCGGCGTGGGACTTGTTGAAACCGTAGTTGGCGAACTTGTCGAGCAGGTTCCAGACTTCCTCGGCCTTCGCCTTGGAAACGCCGTTCTTCGCCGCGCCGTCGAGGAAGAGCGGCTTCTGCGCGTCCATCTCGGCCTGGATCTTCTTGCCCATGGCACGGCGGAGCAGGTCGGCGCCGCCGAGCGAATAGCCCGCCATCTTGCGGGCGATTTCCATCACCTGTTCCTGGTAGACGATGATGCCTTGCGTCTCGTCGAGGATGCCGTCGATCGAAGGGTGCAGGTTGTCGCGCTTCTCGCGCCCGTTCTTGACGTTGCAGAACTTCGGGATGTTCTCCATCGGCCCGGGCCGGTAGAGGGCCACGAGGGCGATGATGTCCTCGATGCAGGTCGGCTTGAGTTGGCGCAGCGCGTCGCGCATGCCCGAGCTTTCCACCTGGAAGATCGCGACCGACTGCGCGGAGGCGTAAAGCTCGTAGGTCTTCTGGTCGTCGATCGGGATCGCCGAGATATCGATCTCGACGCCGCGCGCCTTCAGGAGATCGAGCGCGTTCTGGATGACGGTGAGCGTCTTGAGGCCAAGGAAGTCGAATTTGACGAGGCCCGCGTCCTCGACCCATTTCATGTTGAACTGCGTCGCCGGCATGTCTGAGCGCGGATCGCGGTAGAGCGGCACGAGTTCCACGAGCGGCCGGTCGCCGATCACCACGCCCGCCGCGTGGGTTGAGGCGTTGCGGAGCAGTCCCTCGACCTGCTGCGCGATGTCGAGCAGCCGCGACACCCGCGGCTCCTTGCGCGCTTCCTCGCGGAGTCGCGGTTCCTCGGCCAGTGCCTTCTCGACGGAGACTGGTTTCACGCCTTCGACCGGGATCAGCTTAGAGAGCCGGTCCACCTGGCCGTAGGGCATCTGCAGCACGCGGCCGACGTCGCGGACGGCCGCCTTGGAGAGCAGGGCGCCGAAGGTGATGATCTGCGCCACGCGGTCGCGGCCGTAACGCTCCTGCACATAGGCGATGACCTCCTCGCGCCGGTCCATGCAGAAGTCGATGTCGAAATCCGGCATCGAGATGCGCTCGGGGTTCAGGAACCGCTCGAAGAGCAGCCCGTACCGCAATGGATCGAGGTCGGTAATCGTCAGAGCATAGGCGACGAGCGAGCCCGCGCCCGAGCCGCGGCCCGGGCCGACCGGGATCGAGTGCTCCTTCGCCCATTTGATGAAATCGGCGACGATGAGAAAGTAGCCGGGGAAGCCCATGCCCTCGATGACGCCAAGCTCGAATTCGAGCCGGGCCTCGTACTCCGCGACGCTCGCGGAATGCGGGATGACGGCGAGACGGGCGGCGAGCCCCTCGCGCGCCTGCCGGCGGAGTTCCTCGACCTCGTCCTCGGCGAACCGCGGCAGGATCGGCTTGCGTTTCTTCGGGCGGAAGGCGCAGCGGCGGGCGATCTCGACGGTGTTCTCCACCGCCTCGGGCAGATCGGCGAAGAGCGCGACCATTTCGTCCTGGGTCTTGAAATGGTGCTCCGGCGTCAGCCGCCGTCTCGGCGCCTGCTGATCGACATAGGCGCCCTCCGCGATGCAGAGAAGCGCGTCATGCGCGGGGTACATCTTCGGGGCGGGGAAATGCACGTCGTTGGTTGCGACCTGCGGCAGGTCGAGTTCATAGGCGAGTTCAACCAGCGCGGGTTCGGTCGCGGCCTCGGCGAGCGTGCGCGGCGCGCCGTTCTCGGGATGACGCTCGATCTCGACATAGAGCCGGTCGGGGAAGAGGCCCCGGAGCCGCGTCAGAAGGTCGCGCGCGCGGCCGGGCTGACCGTCGCGGATCAGCTGCCCGACCGCGCCCTCGGCGCCTCCGGTGAGGCAGATCAGCCCCTCGGCATGGGCTTCGAGCGCGCCGATCGGGACATGCGGTTCGGTGCCCACCGCGTCGAGATAGTTGATCGAGGAGAGCCGGAGCAGGTTCAGGAATCCCGCCTCGTTCTGGGCGAGCAGGACGATCGGGCGGGGCGGCGGCGCCTTCTCGCCGGGGCCGACCCGCGCATGTGCGAGCGCGATCTGGCAGCCCATGATCGGCTGGATGCCCTCCTTCGCCAGTACGCTGGAAAACTCCTGCGCCGCGAAGAGATTGCCGGTGTCGGTCAAGGCCACGGCGGGCATTCCCGCGTCGCGGCAAAGCTTCGGCAGCTTCTTCACCTGGATCGCGCCCTCGAGCAGCGAATAGGCGGAGTGGAGGCGGAGGTGGATGAATCGCGGCTCGGTCATGGACCGATCTCTAACCCGGCGGCCGGGCCGGGCCAAGCGGCGGCGCGGCCGCCCCTCGGTGGCGCGGGATTGCACAGTTCGCGCGGCCGCGGGCCCGTCAACCGCGCATTGACGCGGCAGTTAACGAAACGTTGCGTGTCGCTCTTGCGCGGCGCCGGGTTCCATGCCTGATATCGGGTCGAAACGACGGATGGAGAGCCCATGCGTGCCCGCGCCACTCATCCCCGCGCAATTGATCGCGTGACCGGCGAATGACTCCGCTCCTCGAAATCGACGGGCTTTCGAAATCGTATCCGGGCGTGAAGGCGAACGAGGATGTGCGCTTTTCGATCGCTCCCGGCGAGGTTCACGCGCTGCTCGGCGAGAACGGCGCGGGCAAGTCGACGCTCGTCAAGATGATCTACGGGCTGGTGCGGCCCGACAGCGGGACGATGCGCCTCCGGGGTGAGCCCTACGCGCCGCCGAAGCCCTCGGTCGCGCGGGCGACGGGCGTCGCGATGGTGTTCCAGCACTTCTCGCTCTTCGACGCGCTCGACGTGGCGGAGAATGTCGCGCTCGGCATGGAGAACCCGCCGCCGACGCGCGCGCTCGCGGCCCGGATTCGCGAGGTCAGCGAGGAATACGGCCTGCCGCTCGATCCCGGCCGGCTCGTCGGCGATCTCTCGGCGGGGGAGCGGCAGCGGGTCGAGATCGTGCGCTGTCTCCTGCAGGACCCGAAGCTCCTCATCATGGACGAGCCGACCAGCGTGCTGACGCCGCAGGAGGTCGAGATCCTGTTCCGCACGCTGCGTCAGCTGTCCGCCGAGGGCACGGCGATCCTCTACATCAGCCACAAGCTCGAGGAGATCCGCGCGCTCTGCGATGGCGCCACCATCCTGCGTCGGGGCAGGGTGGTCGGAAGCTGCGCGCCCCGCGAGAAGACGGCGCGGGATCTCGCGGAGATGATGGTCGGCCAGACGCTGACCCCGCCCGCCAGGACCGGGCGGGCTCTCGGGCCGGTCGCGCTCGAAGTCTCGAGGCTCACGCTCGGCTCGCCCAATCCCTTCGGCGTCGGCCTCCGCGATGTGAGTTTCGCCGTGCGCGAGGGCGAGATCCTCGGCATCGCGGGTGTCGCGGGCAACGGCCAGGACGAGCTCCTGCTCGCGCTCTCGGGCGAGTTGCGCGCGCCGCCCGAGGCGATCCGGATCGGGGGCAGGGGCGTGGGCGGGCTCGGTCCGGCGGAGCGGCGGCGGCTCGGCCTCGTCGCGGCGCCGGAGGAACGGCTTGGCCACGCGGCGGCGCCCGACATGACGCTGACGGAGAACGCGCTGCTCTCGGCGGCGGCGCGTCGCGGCCTGATGGCGCGCGGGTTGATCGACTGGAAGAAGACGCGGGACTTCGCCGCCGAGGTGATCGCGAAATACGACGTGCGTACGCCGGGGACGGAGGTCGCCGCCCGCGCGCTCTCGGGCGGCAACCTGCAGAAGTTCGTGATCGGGCGGGAGCTTCTGCAGGAGCCGAAGGTGGTCGTCGTGAACCAGCCGACCTGGGGCGTCGACGCGGCGGCGGCGGCGGCGATCCGTCAGGCGCTGCTCGACCGCGCGGCGGCGGGCGCGGCGGTGGTGGTGATCAGCCAGGATCTCGACGAACTGCTGGAAGTCGCCGACCGCTTCGCCGCGCTCAACGGCGGCCGGATGACGGCGCCCCGGCCGACGGAGGGGCTCAGCGTGGACGAGATCGGCCTGATGATGGGCGGCGCCCACGGGATGGAGGTCGCCCATGCTCACGCTTGAGAAGCGGCCCTCGCCCTCGCGCGCCTGGACGATCGCGACGCCGATCCTCGCCGTGCTGCTCACCATGATCGCCGGAGGCATCATGTTCGCGCTGCTCGGCAAGAACCCGGTCGAGGCGATCCGCACCATCTTCTGGTCGCCGCTCTTCGACCCGAATGTCGCAAGCTACTCGCGGCCGCAGCTTCTGGTGAAGGCCGGGCCGCTCATCCTGATCGCGGTCGGGCTCTCGCTCGGCTTCCGCGCCGGGGTCTGGAACATCGGCGCCGAGGGGCAGTACATCATGGGCGCGATCTGCGGCGCCGCCGCCGGGCTCGCGCTCTATCCGATGGAGGCGCGCTGGCTCATCTTTCCGCTCATGGTGCTCGCGGGCGCGCTCGGCGGGTTTCTCTGGGCGATGATCCCGGCGATCCTCCGGACGAACTTCCGCACCAACGAGATCCTCGTCTCGCTGCTCCTCGTCTATGTCGCGCAGTCGCTGCTCGCCTCGATGGCGCTCGGCGCGCTCCGCAACCCCGAAGGCGGCGGTTTTCCCGGTTCGCGCAACCTGAGCCAGTGGCCGTCCTCGGCGAACGGGGAACTCATCGCGGGCACCGGGCTGCACTGGGGCGTCGTCGCCGCGGTCGTCGCGGTCGTCGCGGCGGAATTCCTGCTCCGGCGGCACAAGCTCGGCTTCAACATCCGCCTCTCCGGGGCGGCGCCGAGGGCGGCGCGCTTCGCGGGGGTGAACCCGGATCGGCTCGTGATCCTCTGCATGGGGATCTCGGGCGCGCTCGCGGGACTCGCCGGTCTCTTCGAGGTCACCGGACCCTCGGGGCAGATCAGCATCGACTTCGCCTCGGGATACGGGTTCACCGCGATCATCGTGGCCTTCCTCGGGCGGCTGAGCCCGGTCGGCATCCTCTTCGCCGGGCTCCTGATGGCGCTCACCTATATCGGGGGCGAACTCGCGCAGTTCATGCTCGGCCTGCCTTCGGCGGCGATCCAGGCGTTCCAGGGGATGCTGCTCTTCTTCCTGCTCGGCGTCGACGTGCTCTCGAACTACCGCGTCCGTTTCGCGACGAAAGGAGCCGCCTGATGCTCGGGGGGATCAATCCGGCGATCCTGATCGCCTCGCTCATGGTCGCGGCCGTGCCGATCATGTTCGCGGCGATCGGCGAGCTCGTGGCGGAGAAGGCGGGCGTCCTGAACCTCGGCGTCGAGGGGATGATGATCATCGGCGCGATCTGCGGCCTCGTCGCCGCGGTCCAGAGTGGCAGTCCGCTCCTCGGCTTCCTCGCGGCGGCGCTGGCGGGGGCGGCGCTCTCGCTCGTCTTCGCGGTGCTGACCCAGGTCTTTCTCGCCAACCAGGTCGCGACCGGGCTCGCGCTCACGCTCTTCGGACTGGGGCTCTCCTCGCTGATCGGCCAGGGCTATGTCGGGGTGAAGCCGCCACCGACGCCGCGGCTCGACATACCCCTGCTCTCCGACATTCCGGGGCTCGGGCCGATGCTCTTTCGCCACGACATCTGGGTCTATCTCTCGATCGCCGCGGTCGCGGCGGTCTGGGCCGCGCTGCGGTATTCACGACCCGGCCTCGTCCTGCGCGCGGTGGGCGAGAACCACGACGCGGCGCATGCGCTCGGCTACAGGGTCACGCGCGTCCGCTTCCTCGCGATCCTCTTCGGCGGCGCGATGGCGGGGCTGGGCGGCGCCTACCTCAGCCTCGTGCGCGTGCCGCAATGGGCGGACGGGATCACCGCCGGCGCCGGCTGGATCGCGCTCGCGATCGTGGTCTTCGCAAGCTGGAAGCCCTGGCGGGTCCTGATCGGCGCCTATCTCTTCGGCGGCATCTCGGTCCTGCAGTTGAACCTGCAGGCGGCGGGCGCGCGTATCCCGGTCGAGTATCTCGCCATGTCGCCCTATGTCATCACGATCATCGTGCTCGTCTTCATATCCGCCGGACGAGGCGGGCGGGGCGCGAACGCCCCCGCGGCGCTCGGCCGCAATTTCCACGCCGCGCGCTGAGCCCCGCGGCCGTCCATCCCTTGAACCATGGAGCCATTGACATGAAACGCGGAAACCTTCTCGCCAGCGCGGCGCTCGGTCTTGGCCTCGGGCTGGCGCTCGGCACATCGGCCTTCGCCCTCGACAAGGTGAAGGCCTGCTTCGTCTATGTCGGCCCGATCGGCGACGGCGGCTGGACCTTCCAGCACGATCAGGGCCGGCTCGATCTGGAGGCGGAGTTCGGCGACAGGGTCGAGACCGCCTATCAGGAGAGCGTGCCCGAGGGCGCGGATTCCGAGCGGGTGATGACGCAGATGGCGCTCTCGGGCTGCAACATCATCTTCGCCACCTCCTTCGGCTACATGGACCCGATCAACAATGTGGCGAAGAAGTTCCCCAACGTGATGTTCGAACACGCGACCGGCTACAAGCGCGACAGCCCGAACCTCTCGACCTATGACGCGCGCTTCTACGAGGGCCGGGCGGTGATGGGCACGATCGGCGGGCTCATGACCAAGTCGAACAAGATCGGCTATATCGGCTCCTTCCCGATCCCCGAGGTCATTCAGGGCATCAATTCGAGCTTCCTCGCCGCGAGGAAGGTCAACCCGGACATCACGTTCTCGGTGGTCTGGGCCTATACCTGGTTCGATCCGGCGAAGGAGGCGGACGCCGCCAAGGCGCTGATCGAGCAGGGGGTGGACGTGATCCTGCAGCACACCGACTCGACCGCGCCGCTCGCGGAAGCGGCGAAGACCGAGGGGATCATCGGCTTCGGCCAGGCCTCCGACATGGCGGAATACAAGCCGAGCCCGCGGGTCTCCTCGATCATCGACAACTGGGGTCCGTACTACATCAAGCGCGTCGGCGAGCTGCTCGACGACAGCTACGCGCAGAACGCGACCTGGGCCGGGATCGCCGAGGGCGAGGTGAAGATCGGCGAGATCACCGAGACCGTCCCCGCCGAGGTCAAGGCCAGGGCCGAGGGGGTGCGCGACGCGATCGCGGCGGGGACGCTGCACCCGTTCACCGGGCCGATCAACAAGCAGGACGGCTCCGCCTGGCTCGCCGAGGGCGAGACGCCGGAGGACGGGGTGCTCGCCGGGATGAACTTCTACGTCGAAGGCATCGAAGGCGTGATCCCGCAATGACGCGCTGACGCGCGGCCCTGGCGGCGTGGGTCTTGCGAAGCGCCCTCGCCGCGGTGCAACATGCGGGCCATGACCGAGAGGCTCTCCATCGCCGTCGTCGAACAGGATCATGACCGCGCGCTCATGATCGTCGATGGATTGCGCGATGCCGGCGACTACGACATCACGGTGATCGGCGACGTGATCGGCCTCGCGCGCCGGCTCCGCGCACTGGCGCCGGATGTGGTGCTGATCGATCTCGAAAGCCCCGACCGCGACGTGCTCGATGCGCTGACCCTCGCCTCGAGCCCGAGCGACCGGCCGGTGGCGATGTTCGTCGACCGCTCCGACGCCGGCGTGATGCGCGCGGCGATCGAGGCCGGGGTCAGCGCCTATGTCGTCGATGGCCTCAGCCGCGAGCGGATCAAGCCGGTACTGGAGGCGGCGATCGCGCGCTTCCACGTCGTGGCGCGGCTCCGCGCCGAGTTGGAGGCGACGAAGGCCGCGCTCGAGGAGCGCAAGACCGTGGACCGCGCCAAGGGCATGCTGATGAAGGCCAAGGGTCTCGGCGAGGAGGAGGCCTACGCGCTTCTCCGCAAGACGGCGATGGCGCAGGGCCGCAAGGTGGTCGATGTGGCGCGCGCGCTGATCACCGCCGCGGACCTGCTCAGATGACCCGGCGGATCGACTGCGGATACGTGCCGCTCGTCGATGCCGCGCCGCTCGTCATCGCGGCGGAGATCGGCTTCGCGGCGGAGGAGGGCCTCGACCTGCGGCTGCGCCGCGAACTCTCCTGGGCGGCGTTGCGCGACCGGCTGATCTGGGGCGCCTATGACGCGGCGCATATGCTGGCGCCGGTGATCGTCGCGCAAAGCGGCGGGATCGGAGCCGGCGACGAGCCGCTCGACGCGCTGATGCTGCTCTCGGTCAATGGCGAGGTCATCGGCGCGAGCCCCGCGCTCGCTCGGGAGATCCGGGCGCGGGCGGATGATTTTCTCGACGCGGCCGCGACGGGGCAGGCGCTTCGCGCCGCGGCCGCCGGGCGGCGGCTCAGGGTCGGAGTGCCGTTCCCCTATTCGACGCATGCGCTGATCGTCACCTACTGGCTCAGCGGCGTTGGCATGGCCGGCGAGGTCGAACTCACAACCGTGCCGCCGCCCCGGATGGCCAAGGCGATGGCGGCGGGCGAGATCGACCTCTTCTGCGTCGGCGAGCCCTGGGGCAGCGTCGCCGTCGAGCGGGGCGCGGCCGAGCTCATCCTGCCCGGCGCCGCGATCTGGCGCTTCGCGCCCGAGAAGGCGCTGGCGATGCCGAGGGCCAGTGTGGAAGCGCGGCCGGAGACGGCGGAGGCGCTGATGCGCGCGGTCTGGCGCGCGGCGCGCTGGCTCGACGAGTCCTCGAACACGGCGACGGCGGCGGGCATTCTCGGCCGCGCGGACTATCTCGACATGCACCCCGACCTGCTGGAACGCGCCCTGACCGGTCGGCTTGCGATCAACCCGGCCGGCGACGAGCGCCTCGCGCCCAGGTTCATCGAGTTCTTCGCAGCCGCGGCGAACTTCCCCTGGCGCAGCCAGGGGCTCTGGATCGCGGAGGCGCTGGCGAAGCTCGGCGGTGCCGACCGCGGGCGCCTCCGCGCCGCGGCCCGCGCATCCTTCCGGACCGACCTGTTCCGCCGCGCACTGGGGCCCATCGGCGCGGATCTTCCCGGCGCTTCCGAGAAGGTCGAGGGTGCCATGGGGGTCCCGACGGCGGTCGCCTCGACGCTCGGCAAGCTGGTCCTTGGCCCCGACCGCTTCTTCGACGGCGTGATCTTCGACCCCGCCGACGACTGAATCCGGGCGGAATCCGGGTCGGACGGCGCGCTTTTGCGCAGTGCGATGCCCTCGGCGGCCCCGGAACTGCCCGTCTATTGTGCAACTGCGAAAAAAGCGCATCCCATGCTCACGCGGCGCTTGCGCGGCACTCGCGATTCGCGCTAGCAAAACGTTATCGGCTCACCGACGGGCCGGGCATCACGAGATTCAGCGCCAAAGACGGCGCCCAGGCAAAGCCGCCTGACCTTCGCACCCGCGGGGCTGCGAACTGGTCGGCGGCTTCTTTCGTTTCGCCGGATTCCGGGGTCGTTCCGGGATCCTAGTCAGGATCATGACAGGGTAGCCATGCGCAATATCCTCACGGGCATCCCCACGGGTACCGCCCTCACTCTCATCGCGTGTTTCGCAGCCCAGGCCGATCCTCTGCCGGTCGAAAAGGACGAACTCACGCTCGGTTTCATCAAGCTCACCGACATGGCGCCGCTCGCCATCGCCTACGAGAAGCATTTCTTCGAAGATGAGGGGCTCTATGTCCGCCTCGAGGCGCAGGCCAACTGGAAGGTACTGCTGAACCGGGTGATCTCCGGCGAACTCGACGGCGCGCACATGCTGGCGGGCCAGCCGCTGGCCGCGACGGTCGGCTATGGCACCAAGGCGCATATCGTCACGCCGTTCTCGATGGACCTGAACGGCAATGCGATCACCGTTTCCAACGCCGTCTGGGACGCGATGGCGCCGCTGGTTCCGCGCGGGCCGGACGGCAAGCCGGAGCATCCGATCTCGGCGGCCGCGCTCCGCCCGGCGATCGACGCGGCGCACGAACGTGGCAGCCCGTTCAACATGGGCATGGTCTTCCCGGTCTCGACGCACAACTACGAACTGCGCTACTGGCTCGCCGCCGGCGGGCTCAACCCGGGCTTCTACGGCAAGAGCGATGCGAAGGGGCAGATCGCCGCCGATGTGCTGCTCTCGGTGACGCCGCCGCCGCAGATGCCGGCGACGCTCGAAGCCGGCACGATCGCCGGCTATTCGGTGGGCGAGCCCTGGAACCAGGCGGCGGTCTTCAAGAAGATCGGGCTTCCGGTCGTCACCGACGAGCAGATCTTCGAGAAGAACCCCGAGAAGGTCTTCGGGCTGACGGCGGAATTCGTCGAGCGGAACCCCAACACCACGCTCGCGCTCACCAAGGCGCTGATCCGCGCCGTCGAATGGCTCGATGCCGACAATGGCGCCAACAGGGCCGAGGCGGTGGAGATCCTCTCGCATTCCTCGTACGTCGGCGCCGACGCGGAGGTCATCGCCAATTCGATGACCGGCACTTTCGCCTTCGGCGCGGACGACGTGCGCCCGGCGCCGGATTTCAACATCTTCTTCCGCGACTTCGCGAGCTACCCCTACTACTCCGACGCGGTCTGGACGCTGACCCAGATGCGCCGCTGGGGGCAGATCGCCGAGGAAAAGCCCGACGCCTGGTACGACGAGACCGCCAAATCCGTCTACAAGCCCGCGATCTACGAGGAGGCCGCACGGCTCCTGATCGAGGAAGGCCGCGCCAAGGCGGAGGATTTCCCCTTCGGCAGTGATGGCTACAAGGCCCCGACGAGCGCCTTCATCGACGGCGTCGAATACGACGGCCGCGCGCCGAACGACTACCTCACGAAATTTCCGATCGGGTTGAAGGGCGGGCAGACCGTCACCAGCGCCGGCGTGCAGGGTTGATGGAGGCCCGGATGACACTCGCTCTCGACACCAATCCCGAGGCCGATGCCCGCCGCGCCCGCCGCGTCGCCCGCGCCTCCCGCGCCGCCGACGTGCTGGAAACGCTCGGCCTCGCCTTCCTCGCGCCGCTGGTGAAGGCCGTCGCCGGCGACGATCCGGCGGGCAATCTGAAGAGCTTCGCGCGCCTGCTCGGCATCCCGCTGATCGCGATCGCGCTCTTCCTTTTCGCCTGGGGTCAGTTGGCGCCGCGCGTGCAGACTTCGCTCGGGGCGCTGCCGGGACCGGGCGCGGTCTGGGAGCAGGCGGTGGCCTTGCACGAGGACTACCGCGTCGATCAGCAGAAGGAGGCGGACTTCTTCGCCCGGCAGGAGGTACGCAACGCCGAGCTCGCCGCGCAGGGCCAGCCGGTCCGGCTCCACGCATATACCGGCGCGCCGACCTTCTACGACCAGATCTGGACCTCGATCCAGACCGTGCTCTTCGGCTTCGCCATCGCGACGCTGGTGGCGGTCCCCGTGGGCATCCTCTGCGGGCTCAGCCCCACGGTGAACCTCGGGCTGACGCCGCTCATCCAGATCTTCAAGCCGGTCTCGCCGCTCGCCTGGCTGCCGATCGTGACCATGGTGGTCTCGGCGCTCTACACGACGACGAGCGGCGGCATGTCGAAGAGCTTCCTCGTCTCGGCGATCACCGTGACGCTCTGCTCGCTTTGGCCCACGCTCATCAATACCGGAGTGGGCGTCGCCTCGATCGACAAGGATCTCGTGAATGTCGGCCGGGTGCTGAAGCTCTCGACCTGGACCAAGATCACCAAGCTGGTGCTGCCCTCGGCGCTGCCGCTCATCTTCACCGGGCTCCGGCTCTCGCTCGGGGTCGGCTGGATGGTGCTGATCGCCGCCGAGATGCTGGCGCAGAATCCGGGCCTCGGAAAGTTCGTCTGGGACGAGTTCCAGAACGGCAGTTCCAACAGCCTCGCCCGGATCATGGTCGCGGTGCTCACGATCGGCATCATCGGCTTCCTCCTCGACCGGATCATGTTCGCGATCCAGTCGGCGGTCTCCACCACCACCAAGCGGTGAGCACCATGCCCATTCTCGAACTCGCAAACGTCAGCAAGGGCCATGGGGGACACCCGGTCCTGAAGGACATCTCCCTCTCGATCGAACCCGGCCAGTTCGTCGCCGTCCTCGGCTTCTCCGGCACCGGCAAGACCACGCTCGTCAACCTCGTCGCGGGGCTCACCGCGCCCGACAGCGGTTTCGTGACCTTTAAGGGCGCCCCCGTCACCCAGCCGAGCCCGGAGCGCGCGCTGGTCTTCCAGTCCTACGCGCTGATGCCGTGGCTCTCGGTCACCGACAACATCCGCCTCGCGGTGGACGCGGTGCACAAGGGCGGGAAGGCCGAACGGGCCGCGCTGGTCGATCGTTACGTGGCGATGGTGGGTCTCTCGCATGCCCGCGACCGCAAGCCTTCCGAGCTTTCGGGCGGCATGCGCCAGCGCGTCGCGGTGGCGAGGGCGCTCGCCATGGAGCCGGAGATGCTGCTCATGGACGAGCCGCTCTCCGCGCTCGACGCGCTCACGCGCGCCAATCTCGCCGACGAGATCGAGCGGATCTGGGAGGCGGAGCGCCGCACGGTCCTCATGATCACCAACGACGTGGACGAGGCGCTGATCCTCGCGGACCGCGTGCTGGTCCTGAACCCGGACGGCACGCTGGGGCCGGATGTGAAGGTCACGCTGCCCCGGCCACGCGACCGGATGAGCCTCAACGACAATCCGGTCTTCAAGTCGCTCCGCGCCGAGATCACCCAGTACCTCATGGAAGTCGGGATCGCCGCGAAGGCGCCCTCGGTGCGCCAGCTTCCCGTGGTCACCCCGCGCCACGCGCTGCCCTCGGCCTATGCCAAGGCGGCGCCGAAGCCGATGATCGGCGACGACCGCTATCTCCATTTCTCGCAGCTCTACAAGACCTATGCGACGCCGAAGGGGCCGCTCACCGTGGTGAAGGACTACAACCTCACCATGAAGCGGGGCGAGTTCGTCTCGGTGATCGGGCATTCCGGCTGCGGCAAGTCCACCGTGCTGACCATGGCCGCCGGCCTCAACGGCATCTCGTCCGGCGCCATCGTGCTCGACGGCACCCACGTCCAGGGCGCCGACCCGGAGCGCGCCGTGGTGTTCCAGAGCCCGAACCTGATGCCCTGGCTGACCGCCAAGGAGAACGTCGCCATCGGCGCCCACCGGGTCTATCCGAAGGCGACCCGCGCCGAACGGCAGGAGGTGGTGGAATACTATCTCGAAAAGGTCGGGCTCGGCGATGCGATGGACCGTCTCGCCGCCGACATGTCGAACGGCATGCGTCAGCGCGTCGGCATCGCCCGCGCCTTCGCGCTCTCGCCGAAGCTCCTGCTGCTCGACGAGCCCTTCGGCATGCTCGACAGCCTGACCCGCTGGGAACTGCAGGAAGTGCTGATGGAGGTCTGGTCGCAGACGCGCGTCACCGCGATCTGCGTGACTCACGATGTGGACGAGGCGATCCTGCTCTCCGAGCGGGTGGTGATGATGACCAACGGCCCGGAAGCCACCATCGGCCGGATCGTGGACGTGGACCTGCCGCGCCCGCGCACCCGCAAGGCGCTGGTCGAGCATTCCGACTACTACCGCTACCGCGCCTCGGTGCTCGAATTCCTCGAGGAATACGAGCATGGCGCCCATCCGAAGAAAGAGGTGGCGTGATGATGACGCTCGAACGCGCGACCTTCATCCAGGCCGCCGAGGTCTGGGTTCCCGATCCGGCGGGCGAATATCTCGTCCGGGCCGAGGGAAGCTGCGGCGCGCATGATGCCTTCGCGGGCCTGAGCGGCGAGCACGGTTTCGCGCGCGGCGAGGGGCTGCCCGGCCGCGCCTGGTCGGAAGCGCGCCCGATCGTGCTGACCGATCTCGCCGACCCGCGCTTCTTCCGCGCCGAGGCGGCGCGCGGCGCTGGGCTCGTGGCCGCCGTCGCGCTACCGGTCTTCTGCGGGGCGGCGCTCCGCGGCGTCCTCGTGCTCTTCCGGGGCGAAGGCGCGGGCGCGGTCGAGGTCTGGCACGCCCAAGCCGGGCCGGACTCGGTCATGACGCTCGACACCGGCTCCTACGGTCCGGCGGAGGCGTTCCGCGAGATCTCCGAACGCACGACCTTCGAACGCGGCAAGGGCCTGCCCGGTGGCGTCTGGGGCGCGCGCGCGCCGATGCTGATGCGCGACCTGAGCTCCGGCTCGGGATTCCTGCGCGCCGAGAGCGCCGCCCGGGCCGGGCTTTCGACCGGCCTCGGCATCCCGGCGCCTTCGCCCGCCGCCGGCGATTTCGTCGTGACGCTGCTTTCGGCGCGCGAGACGCCGATCGCCCGGCGCTTCGAGATCTGGGACGTGAAACCCGGCCGGGGCGGCCAGAAGGGCAGTGCGACGCTCGCCGACGGGCTCTGCGATGTCGAGGGCCCGCTCTGGACGCGCGAACGCCGGATCGAGGCCTGGCAGGGCCCGGTCGGCCGCGCGCTCGCGACCGGCACGCCCGTCGCCGAGGCCAGCCCCGCCGCCCTGCCCGCCGGCACCCGCTACGCGGGCGTCGTCGCGCTCCCCATCCACCAGCATGGCGAGGTGACGCGCGTCGTCGCCTGGTTCTACTGACAGCCGAGGGAAATCACATGACGCGCAAACTCGTCGTCGTCGGTGCCGGCATGGCCTCGGGCCGTGCGCTGGAGCACCTGTTCGAAACCGATCCGGACGCCTATGAGGTCACGCTCTTCAACGGTGAGCCCAGGGGCAACTACAACCGCCTGATGCTCTCGCCCGTGCTCTCGGGCGAGAAGAGTTACGAGGAGATCGTCACCCACGACGACGCCTGGTACGCGGCGAACAAGGTCGAGACACGCTTCGGCGAGTCCATCACCAGGATCGACCGCGAGCGCAAGGTCGTCGTCTCGAAGGGCGGCGAGACGCCCTATGACAAGCTCCTGCTCGCCACCGGCTCCTACCCGTTCATCCTGCCTCTGCCCGGCAACGATCTCGAAGGCGTCATCGCCTTCCGCGACATCGACGATGTGGAAAGGATGCTCACGGTCGCCGAGATGCCACAGGCGAAGGCGGTGGTGATCGGCGGCGGCCTGCTCGGCCTCGAAGCCGCCGCCGGCCTCCGGCTGCGCGGCATGGAGGTCGTGGTCCTCCATGTCATGGGCCATCTGATGGAGCGCCAGCTCGATCCCTCGGCCGGCTACCTGCTCGGCAAGGATCTGGAGCGCCGCGGCATCAAGGTCCACTGCAAGGCCCAGACCAAGGCGATCCTCGGCAACAACCGCGTCGAGGCCGTGCTGCTCGAGGATGGAACCGTCTACGACGCCGATATCGTCGTGATGGCCGTCGGCATCCGGCCCGAGACCCGGCTCGCCCGCGACGCCGCGATAGAGATCGAGCGCGGCATCACCGTCGACGACGCGATGCGCACCTCGGACCCGGACATTCTTGCGATCGGTGAATGCGTCGAGCACCGGGGCATGCTCTACGGTCTCGTGGCGCCGCTCTACGATCAGGCGAAGGTCGCCGCCCGGACGCTGCTGGACGACGAGGCGGCCTTCGTGCCGGTCGAACTTTCGACCAAGCTCAAGGTCACCGGCTGCGACCTCTTCTCGGCGGGCGATTTCGGCGAGGGCGAGGACCGCGAGGAGATCGTGTTCCGCGACGCCGCCCGCGGCGTCTACAAGCGCCTCGTCCTCAAGGACAATGCGATCATCGGCGCGGTCATGTACGGCGACACCGCCGACGGATCGTGGTTCCTCTCCAAGATCAAGGGCAAGGAGGATATCGCCGCCGGCCGCGACACGCTGATCTTCGGCCCCGCCTATGCCGGGGGGGCCGCGCTGGACCCTATGGCGGCCGTTGCAGCCTTGCCCGATGAGGCGGAGATCTGCGGTTGCAACGGCGTCTGCAAGGGGAAGATCGTAGAGGCCATCACCGGGGGCGGGCTCTCCACCCTCGACGAGGTGCGCGCCAGCACGAAGGCAAGCTCCTCCTGCGGCCAGTGCACCGGGCTCGTGGAGCAGGTGCTGGCCTCGACGCTCGGCGACGGTTTCGTCCTGCCGACGGCGAAGCCGATGTGCAAATGCACCGAGCTCACGCATGAGGATGTGCGCCGGCTCATCAAGTCGAAGGAACTGAAGTCGATGCCCGCCGTCTGGCAGGAACTCGGCTGGAAGACCTCCTGCGGCTGCCCCTCCTGCCGCCCGGCGCTGAACTTCTACCTGATCGCCGACTGGCCGGACGACTATGTGGACGACGCGCAGTCGCGGTTCATCAACGAACGTGCCCATGCCAACATCCAGAAGGACGGCACCTTCTCGGTGGTGCCGAGGATGTGGGGCGGCGTCACCACGCCGGGCGAATTGCGCGCCATCGCCGACGCGGCCGAGAAATACAACGTGCCGATGGTCAAGGTCACCGGCGGCCAGCGCCTCGACCTGCTGGGCGTGAAGAAGGAGGACCTGCCCGAGATGTGGGCGGATCTCAACGCCGCCGGCCTCGTCTCGGGCCATGCCTATACCAAGGGCCTGCGTACGGTGAAGACCTGCGTCGGCACCGACTTCTGCCGCTTCGGCACGCAGGATTCGACCGGCCTCGGCATCCGCCTCGAAAAGCGGCTCTGGGGTTCCTGGACGCCGCACAAGGTCAAGATGGCGGTCTCTGGCTGCCCGCGAAACTGCGCCGAGGCGACCTGCAAGGACGTCGGCATCGTCTGCACCGACGCGGGATACAACATCGGCGTCGGCGGCGCGGCGGGGCTCGACCTCAAGCAGACCGAGGTGATCGCGACCGCGAAGACCGAGGAGGAAGCGATGGATATCACCGTCGCCTTCGTCCAGCTCTACCGCGAGCACGCGAAATATCTCGACCGGCCCTACCGCTGGATCGAGAAGGTCGGGCTCGACTGGATCAAGGCCCGCGTGGTCGACGACCTGCAGAGCCGGATGGCGCTCGTCACCCGCTTCGACCACAGCCAGACGATTTACCAGCGCGACCCCTGGGCCGACCGCGTCGAGGGCGAGGGCAGGCGGGAGTTCGAACCGCTGGCCGATCTGACGATCAGGGCGGCCGAATGAACCCGCGGCCCCATGACCCCCGGCGTGCCGAGGGTCTTCATACGGCCTTGAAACCTGGAGAGCAGTCGTTTCGCGCCAACAGGCGCGGAACCAGCCAAACAGACTCGCGCGCACCCGCGCGCCCCGCCTGGCCGGCAAAGGCCGGCCCGCGCCCTCGGGCGCGCGTGCTCCGGAGGTGAACATGAACGCGATGATCCAAGGTTGGCTCGACATCGGCGCCCTGACCGACATTCCGGTCCGCGGCGGACGCGTGGTGAAAACCCCGCGCGGCTGCCTCGCGGTCTTCCGCGCGGCGGATGACAGCGTCTTCGCGATCGATGACCGCTGCCCGCACAAGGGCGGTCCGCTCTCGGACGGGATCGTGCACGGCTACAAGGTGACCTGCCCGCTGCACAGCCTGGTGATCTCGCTGGAGACCGGCTCCGCGCAAGGCGCCGACGAAGGCCAGGTCCGCACCCATCAGGTGCGCGTGGAGGCTGGCCGCATCCTGCTCGACCCCGCCGCGCTCCGGAGTTGAGAGAGATGCGCGCCGCCCCAATCCGCACCACCTGCCCCTATTGCGGCGTCGGCTGCGGCGTCCTTGCGACCCCGGACGGCGCGGGCGGTGTCGCCATCACCGGCGACGCGGAGCATCCGGCGAATTTCGGACGGCTCTGCTCGAAGGGATCGGCGCTCGGTCAGACGGTCGGGCTCGAAGGGCGGCTGCTCACCCCCCGCATCGGTGGCGAGGCCGCCGGCTGGGACGCGGCGCTCAACCTCGTCGCCGCCCGCATCCGGTCGGCGATCGAGACGCGGGGGCCGGAGAGCGTCGCGATCTACGGCTCCGGCCAGATGCTGACCGAGGACTACTACGTCGCCAACAAGCTCATGAAGGGCTTCATTGGCGCGGCGAATATCGACACCAATTCGCGGCTCTGCATGGCCTCCTCCGTCGCGGGCCACCGCCGGGCCTTCGGCACCGACACCGTGCCCGGCACCTACGAGGATCTGGAGGAAGCCGATCTGGTGGTCCTCGTCGGCTCGAATCTCGCCTGGTGCCATCCAGTCCTTTACCAGCGCCTCGCCGCCGCCAAGGCCGCGCGGCCGGGGATGAAGGTCGTCACCGTCGATCCGCGGCGCACCGCGACCACCGATCTCGCCGACCTTCATCTCGCGCTCCGCGCCGATACCGATGTGGCGCTCTTCAACGCGCTGCTCGCGGAGATCGCCCGGCGAGGCGCGGCCGACGCCGCCTATCTCGACGCGCATGTCACTGGCCTCGACGTCGCGCTCGAATCCGCGAGCGCCACCGATCCGGCGATGACCGGGCTCGCGCCGGAGGATCTCGCGCGCTTTCTCGACCTCTGGATCGGCACCAAGCGCGTCGTCACCGTCTACAGCCAGGGCGTGAACCAGTCGCAGGCGGGAACCGACAAGGTCAATGCGATCATCAACTGCCACCTCGCCACGGGCCGGATCGGCCGCCCCGGCATGGGACCGTTCTCCGTCACCGGCCAGCCCAATGCGATGGGCGGGCGCGAGGTCGGCGGGCTCGCCAACATGCTGGCCGCGCATCTCGATATCGAGAACCCCACGCACCGCTTCCTCGTCGGCCAGTTCTGGAACGCGACGAGGCTCGCGACGAAGCCGGGGCTGAAGGCGGTTGATCTCTTCCGCGCCTGCGGCCGGGGCGAGATCGAGGTGCTCTGGGTCATTGGCACCAACCCTGTCGTCTCGATGCCCGAGGCCGACGCGGTCGCCGAGGCGCTCGGCAAGGTGCCGCTCGTCGTCGTCTCGGACATGTTCCCGACGACCGACACCGCGCGCCGCGCGGATGTGCTGCTTCCCGCGCTGGGCTGGGGCGAGAAATCCGGCACCGTCACCAATTCCGAACGCCGGGTCTCGCGGCAGCGCGCCTTCCTCCCCGCGCCCGGCGAGGCGCGGCCGGACTGGTGGGCGCTCGCCGAGGTCGGCCGCCGCCTCGGCCATGCGGAAGCCTTCGCCTACGAGAGCCCGGCGGAGATCTTCCGCGAATATGCCGCGCTCTCGGCGCTGGCCGCCGCCGAGGGCCGCGATTTCGACATCTCGGCGCTGATCGACGCCGACTACGACACGATGGCGCCCGCGCAATGGCCGGTGGGGGGCGAAGCGCGGTTCTTCGCCGAAGGCGGCTTCTTCACCCCCGACCGCAAGGGGCGGATGATCGCCGTCACGCAAGCCACGCCGGAAACGCGGGCGCCACGGTTCCCGCTCACGCTCAACACCGGCCGCGTGCGCGACCAGTGGCACACGATGACCCGGACCGGCCGCGCGCCGCGCCTCGGCCAGCATGTCTCGGAGCCCTTCGCAGAGATCCATCCGGCCGACGCGGGCCTGCGCGGCATCGGTCCCGCCGATCTTGTCGAACTCACGAGCCCGCATGGCCGCGCCATCGTCCGCGCGCTCGTGACCGACCGCGTGCAACCGGGCGACATCTTCGTGCCGATGCACTGGTCGGGCGAATTCGCCGCCCGGGCCCGCGTCGACGCGCTGGTGCCCGCGCGGGTCGATCCGCATTCGGGACAGCCCGCCTCGAAGATGGGGCGCGTCGAGATCCGGCGCCTCGATGCCGCCTGGTACGGTTTCGCCGTCTCCCGCAGTCGGCCTGAGCCCGCGACGGACTACTGGGCCATCGCTCCGACCGCCTTCGGCTGGCGCGCGGAACTCGCGGGCCTCGCGGCGCCCGAGGACTGGGCCGCCGAGACCCGGCGCATCTTCGGAACCCCCGACGCCAAGATCGTGTCCTTCGAGGATCGCGCGCGCGGCACGGCGCGGATCGCGCTCGTCGAGAAGGGCAGGGTGGTCGCCGCGCTCTTCGTCGCGCCCGAGCCGGTCGAGGTCGCCCGCGCCCATGTCGTCGAAGCCTTCGAGACCGAGGACCCGCCCCGGCTCCTCGCCGGCCGCCCCGGCGCCGCGCAGGAGGACAAGGGCGCCATCGTCTGCGTCTGCTACGGCGTCGGCGTCAACACGATCACCGGTGCGATCGCGCGTGGCGAGGTGGTCTGCGTCGAAACCATAGGGGCCGCGCTCAAGGCCGGCTCCAACTGCGGCTCCTGCCGCCCCGAACTCAAATCCCTCCTTGCCACCCATGCGCCGCGCGTCGCGGCCGAATAGCAGCGGAGACCTTCCGATGTCCTATGTCGCTCCCAAGGATTTCGTCACCAGGATGGTCGACGCCGGCGAGGCGAAGATCTTCATGTCCACCCGCGACACGCTGATCCGGGCCTGACGCTCTACATGACCCACAGCCGCGCCGCTCCCCGGATCGACGCCCCTCGTACCGACGCCGCCCGCTTCACCGTCCCCGCCGAGTAAGCCGCTTCCCGAGGAGTCCCGCCGATGAAGACCTTCCCGATGTTCCTGAAGATGGCCGGCCGCCGGGTGGTGATCCTCGGTGGCGGCGAGCAGGCGGCGCAAAAGGCGCGGCTGATGCTGAAGACCGAGGCGGAGATCGTGCTCTGCGCCCCGGCGCTCGAGCCCGAGCTCGCCGCGCTGGTCGCCCGCGGCCGGGCCAGCCATGTACCGGAGCCTTCGCCCGGAATCTTCGCCAACGCGGCCCTCGCCTTCGTCGCGACCGGCGAGGCGGAGGAAGATGCGCGGCTCGCCGGGCTCTGCCGGGCGGCGGGGGTCGTGACCAATGTCGTGGACGCGCCCGAGCTTTGCGACGCCTACACGCCCTCGATCGTAGACCGCGACCCGCTCGTCGTCGCGATCGGCACCGAGGGCGCGGCGCCGGTGCTGGCGCGGCAGGTCAAGACGGCGGTCGAGACGATGCTGGAACCCCGGCTCGGCGATCTGGTCGCGCTCGCCGGCCGGCTCCGCGACGAGGTGGCGGCGCGGATCGCGCCCGCGCGGCGCCGGGCCTTCTGGGCCTGGGCCTTCACCGGCGGCCCGCGCCGCGCCCATGCGCGCGGCGCCGAATCCGAGGCGGCGCGGCTCCTGAAGGCCGCCATCGGCGACGGTTGGACGGATGAGGGCGGCGCGGGCGAAAGCGGCGGTTTCGTGAGCCTCGTCGGCGCGGGCCCGGGATCGCGCGACCTGATCACGCTTCGGGGGGTCCAGCGGCTGCAGGAGGCCGATGTGATCTTCTACGACCGGCTGGTCGATCCCGACCTCTTGGAACTCGCGCGCCGCGACGCCGAGCGCATCTATGTCGGCAAGGCCCCCGGCGCGACCTCCTGGCCGCAGGAGCGGATCAATGGCGTCGTCACAGCCGCCGCCCGCGCCGGCAAGCGCGTCGTGCGCCTGAAATGCGGCGATCCCGGCATCTTCGCCCGCGGCGCTGAGGAGGGGGAGGCCTGCGACGCGGCGGGCGTGCCCTGGGAGATCGTGCCGGGCGTCACCGCCGCCTCGGCCGCCGCCGCCGAGCTCGGCGGCTTCCTGACCGAACGCGGCCGCTACGACAGTCTGGTGCTCACCACCGGCGTCACGCGGCCCGGCGACCCAGCACCCGACTGGGCGAGCCTGGCGCGCCCCGGCACCACGCTCGCGCTCTACATGGGCGTCGGCGCGGCCGGGGGCATCCGCGACGCGCTCATCGGCGCCGGCGCGCCGCCCGGCAGCAGGGTCGAGATCGTCGAGCGGGCCGGCTCACCCGATGCGCGGGTCCATCGCGCGACGCTTGGCGCACTGGCCGAGACGGTGAGTCGCGAGGGGATCGGCAACCCCGCGATCATGCTGATTCGCCTCCCCAAGCCCCCCGAGTCCGCGCGGGCGGCCGCCTGAACCGGTAGCCCGCGACACTTTCGTCTTGCGACCGGCGCGGCCCATCCGACGCCGGTCGCGCATGTTCCGACTCCTGACCCTCGATCAGCCTGACGGATCGGGTTCGTCACTTCGCCGCGCCGCAGCAAAGGCAATCGGCTGGCTTTGGTGCATTTTTCCAGAGGCTCTTCGCACGCGCGGTCCGGGCTGCGCGCCGCTCGCGCTCTCGCGAACGTGTCGTTTCGTGACCTCGCGCGCCGTTGCGGAAACGTCACGGCAACGCCTAAATCCTGAGCATTACGACCAAGGGCCAATAAGCTGCCCCTCGTGTTGGTTGTATACTGGTAGGCGCTTTCCCGCCGATTGGGGAGGCAGGGTGGTTGTGGAGTAAATGGAAATGGACCGCGTGAACGTGAAGAAGAGTGAGACGAAGCAGCAAGAAACGGAACCTCCGTCCAAGAGCGCGCCCGCGCCGGTGAAGCCGGCTGGCGGCTGGACGTTCAAGGATTGGGCCGCGATCTGAATGGTCCGCGCCCGCGGGGTCCGGGGAGGTGAGCTCCGGCACCGCGTTTCATAGGAAACTCAGGGCCGGGCAACCGGGCGGCCGCGCCGGCCGTCCAGTGTTCGGCATCCGGTCAAGGCCACGGCTCGGGCCGCCTGGGAGGCGACGATCGGTCGCCGGCTGATCGGCGAGAGCTGATAGCTTCTGGAGGTCGGCGCGCCGGGCGATCCTGCCGGGGGCGTCGGATCGCGCCATCGAGTTCCCGGACCAGAAATCTAGAACGGGATCTCGTCGTCGAGCCCGCCCGCGGGGCCGCGGTTCTCGCCATAGCCGCCGCCCCGGCGGTCGTCGGAATAACCGCCGCCGCCCCGGCGCTCGTCGCCATAGCCGCCGCCCGAGCCTTCGCTCCGGCCGTCGAGCATCGTCAGTTCCGAGCGGAAGGGGCGCAGCACCACCTCGGTCGTGTAGCGGTCCTGGCCGGACTGGTCCTGCCATTTGCGGGTTTCGAGCTGGCCTTCG
Organism: Amaricoccus sp. W119; assembly: GCF_047275745.1. Classification (NCBI taxonomy): domain Bacteria; kingdom Pseudomonadati; phylum Pseudomonadota; class Alphaproteobacteria; order Rhodobacterales; family Paracoccaceae; genus Amaricoccus; species Amaricoccus sp. W119. Next base: position 61,815 of record NZ_JBKQWU010000012.1, read on the forward strand.
AGATAGACCTTCGAACCCTTGCGCAGATACTGCTCCGCGACGCGGACCAGCGGCTCGGAGAAGATCGCGACCGAGTGCCATTCGGTTCGCTCCCGCCGCTCGCCCGAATTCTTGTCGCGCCATGTCTCCGAGGTCGCGACCCGGAGGTTGCAGACCTTGCCCCCGTTGCCGAAGGTCCTGACCTCCGGATCCTGACCGAGATTGCCGATCAGGATCACCTTGTTCACGCTGCCTGCCATCGGTTTCGTCCTTCCTTGCGAGATCAGGGCTGTCGGTAGCGCGTCGCGGCGGAAGAGTCACGATGCCACCGCGCAACTCTCCGGTCCGGCGAGGCACGATTCTCCCTCGCGGCCCGGTGCGCGGCGCGCGCTCCAATTCCAAGGCTGACAGATGGTTAAAAGCTTGGCATATTGCCGCGCAATACGGCGCAGGCCGGGCGGTGGCGGGCAGGTCGCGAGCAGGCCGCCAGGACAAGACGAGGGACGATGAGAAGAACACTGATCGCGCTCGGCGTAGGTCTGGCGCTGTGCGGACCGGCGATGGCCGATGCGTCGCTGAGCGCGCTGCTCAGGAACCAGTCGAGCCTGTCTCCCGAATACCGGCAACTGATCCGGCAGCCGGTGCCGGGGATGCTCGAGGGCCAGCCGAGGCGGCCGCGCGGTCTCGAGACCGACGATACCGCCGGCATTCCCGCCTTCACCGGCTCGCCCGGCGCCTTCGAGGCCATGGCCCGCGCGGCGGCGCGCAAGCATCGCGTGCCCGAGGATCTGTTCCTGCGCCTCGTGCATCAGGAATCGCGGTTCCGGCCTTCCGCGAAATCCACCAAGGGCGCGATCGGCCTCGCGCAGCTCATGCCCGGAACCGCGCAGATCCTCGGCGTCGATCCGCACGACCCGCGCGAGAACCTCGAGGGCGGCGCCCGATACCTGAGCGAACAGTACCGGAAGTTCGGCAACTGGCGACTTGCGCTCGCCGCCTACAACGCCGGTCCCGGCGCGGTCGAGAAGTACAAGGGCGTGCCCCCCTATGCCGAAACGCAGCAATATGTGAAGAAGATCCTGGGCCGTTAAGGCTGGCCCCAAGCCGCCGATAATGCAATATTGCGGGCTTGCGTGGCAGGGTCGGCATCATGCCGATCACGCTGCCCGAGTCCTCCCGAAGGGACTCGCGCGAGGACGCGAACCCGGGGGGGTGGGAATGCGGCGGTACGAGATCTTCGACGGATTCCGGGGTTTCTTCCTCATCTTCATGGCCATCGCGCATTTCGACGGTCTGCTCCGGACCTGGGTCGGCGTCGTCCATCACAAGAATTTCGGCTGGGTCGAGGACGCGCAGGGCTTCGTCTTTCTCTCGGGTCTCGTGGCGGGGATGGTCTACGGCCGCCGCTTCCTCGCGCATCCGAGCGTCCGCGAGGCCTTCGGTCGGGTCTTTGCCCGAGCCCGGCAGATCTACGCGCATCAGGTCACTCTGATCCTGCTCGCGCTCGGCGCCGCCTTCGCGCTCGGCACGCGGGCGCCGGTCGACTTTCAGCCCTATCTCGACGCGCCCGTCACCTTCACCGCCGGAAGCCTGCTGCTCGTCTCCTCCTCGGCGAACATGGGCATCCTGCCGATGTACATCGTCTTCCTGCTTGTCACGCCCTTCGCGATGAAACTGCTGCACCGGGACATGGTGGCACCCTATTTCGCGCTCGTGATCCTCGCCTGGCTCGCGGCGCAGACGAGCCTGACGGGGAAGGGCATGTACGCGCTGGAGAACTACTTCATCGCCGAGGGGATTCCGGCGCGGTTCGGCCTCTTCTTCAACATGCTGGGCTGGCAGGCGCTGTTCTTCAGCGGGCTCTTCGTCGGCTTCCGGTTCACCGAGGGGCGGCTCAACCTCGACTTCCTCGACCAGCCGCAGTTCCGCGTCACCTTCTTCATCGCGCTCGGCGGCATGACGCTGCTCGGGATCTTCGATCTCATCGTCGAATTCCGTCTGCTCGGCGAGGGCTATACCGAGCGGATGCTGCTGCGCAGCCCGCGCGCCGTGCTTGGCGTCGTCTATCCGATCGCCTTCCTGATCGACCTCTTCATCGTGGTCTGGCTGCTTCGCAACGGCGCGACGGACCCGCTCGCCTGGATTCGCCGGCTCTCGGCCGGGGTGAACTGGTTCTTCACCCGGCCGGCGCTGGTCCTGCTCGGGCGGCACTCGCTCCATGTCTTCACCTTCCACATCATCGTCTATTACGCCCTCGCGGCGCTGCTGAGCTTCTATTCGCCCTCGCCGATGGGCCGGGAGCTGCTGCTGGTGGCGGGGATCGCCTCGCTCTATCTCTGCGCGGCGAGCCGGTCGTGGTGGCTCGCCCGGGCGCGGCCCGCGACAGTTTGACGCATACGCTGCGCGGCCCGAAACCGGCGTCGGAACTCCCGGCCCGGCCGGGAGGACTTGCGTTTGATCTCGTTTTGTTCTCTCCTGAAGCGGACTCGCAAATCCGGCGGGAGACGTTATGTAACGCCTGTCCTTTGGGAACCCTGGCATGGCTGAACAGAAGTTCATCGAGATCCGCGGCGCGCGCGAGCATAACCTGAAGTCGATCGACCTCGACATCCCCCGCGACGAGCTGGTGGTGATCACCGGTCTGTCGGGCTCGGGCAAGTCGAGCCTCGCCTTCGACACGATCTACGCCGAGGGGCAGCGGCGCTACGTGGAATCGCTGAGCGCCTATGCGCGGCAGTTCCTCGACATGATGCAGAAGCCCGACGTGGACCATATCTCCGGCCTCAGCCCGGCGATCTCGATCGAGCAGAAGACGACCTCGAAGAACCCGCGCTCCACGGTCGGCACGGTGACGGAGATCTATGACTACCTCCGTCTGCTCTTCGCCCGCGCCGGCACGCCCTACAGCCCCGCGACCGGCCTGCCGATCGAGGCGCAGCAGGTGAGCCAGATGGTCGATATCACCATGGGCCTGCCGGAAGGTACGCGCGCCTATCTGCTCGCGCCGATCGTGCGCGACCGGAAGGGCGAATATCGCAAGGAATTCCAAGAGCTTCTGAAGAAGGGCTTCCAGCGCGTCAAGGTGAACGGCGAGTTCCACGAGCTCGACAGCCCGCCGACGCTGGACAAGAAGTTCCGCCACAACATCGACGTGGTGGTGGACCGGATCGTGGTCCGCGAAGGGCTGGAGACGCGGCTCGCCGATTCGCTTCGCACCGCGCTTGACCTCGCGGACGGGATCGCGATTCTCGAAACCGCGCCCGCGCCGAATGACGACGGCACGGCGCCGGAGGCGGAGCGGATCACCTTCTCGGAGAATTTCGCCTGTCCGGTCTCGGGCTTCACCATCCCGGAGATCGAACCGCGGCTCTTCTCTTTCAACGCACCCTTCGGCGCCTGCCCGTCCTGCGACGGGCTCGGGGTTGAGCTCTTCTTCGATCCGCGGCTGATCGTCCCGGACGAGAGCCTGCCGCTTCTGAAGGGCGCGATCCTGCCGTGGTCGAAGGGGCAGTCGCCCTATTACAAGCAGACGATCGAGGCGCTGGCGAAACACTATGGTTTCGACGCGAGGAAGCGCTGGCGCGACCTGCCGGAAGACGCGCGCGACGTGCTGCTCCAGGGCTCGAAGGGCGAGAAGATCAAGTTCCGCTATGACGAGGGCGGCCGGGTCTACGAGATCGAGCGCGCTTTCGAGGGCGTGATCCCCAACATGGAGCGGCGCTATCGCGAGACCGATTCGAGCTGGTCGCGCGAGGAGATGGAACGCTACCAGAACAACCGCCGCTGCGGCGTCTGCGAGGGCTATCGGCTGAAGCCCGAGGCGCTGGCGGTGAAGATCGCCGGGCTCCATGTCGGCGAAGTGGTCGAGAAATCGATCCGCGAGTCGCTCGACTGGATCGAGACGGTGCCGGGCAGCCTGACGGCGCAGAAGAACGAGATCGCGCGGGCGATCCTGAAGGAAATCCGCGAGCGGCTCGGCTTTCTCGTCAATGTGGGCCTCGACTATCTGACGCTGGCGCGCAACGCGGGCACGCTCTCGGGCGGGGAGAGCCAGCGCATCCGGCTCGCCTCGCAGATCGGCAGCGGGCTGACGGGGGTGCTCTATGTGCTCGACGAGCCCTCGATCGGGTTGCACCAGCGCGACAACGGCCGGCTGCTCACGACGCTGAAGAACCTGCGCGACGCGGGCAATACGGTGATCGTGGTCGAGCACGACGAGGAGGCGATCCGCGAGGCCGATCATGTGATCGACATCGGACCGGGAGCGGGCGTTCACGGCGGGCAGGTCATCGTCGCCGGCACGCCGGAGGAGATCGCCGCCAGCGCGGAGTCGATCACCGGCCAGTACCTGACCGGCGCGCGCGAGATCGGTGTTCCGCCCGAGCGGCGGCCGGGCAACGGCAAGTCGGTCATCGTGAAGAACGCGACCGGCAACAACCTGCGCGGCGTCACGGCGGAATTTCCACTCGGCACCTTCACCTGTGTCACCGGGGTCTCGGGCGGCGGGAAATCAACGCTGACGATCGAAACCCTGTTCAAGACCGCCTCGATGCGCCTGAACGGCGCGCGGCAGACGCCCGCGCCCTGCGACGAGGTGCGCGGACTCGAAAACCTCGACAAGGTGATCGACATCGACCAGTCGCCGATCGGCCGCACCCCGCGCTCGAATCCCGCGACCTATACCGGCGCCTTCGGCCCGATCCGCGACTGGTTCGCCGGGCTCCCGGAGGCGAAGGCGCGCGGTTACAAGCCGGGGCGGTTCTCGTTCAACGTGAAGGGCGGTCGCTGCGAGGCCTGTCAGGGCGATGGCGTCATCAAGATCGAGATGCACTTCCTGCCCGACGTCTACGTGACCTGCGAGACCTGCCAGGGCAAGCGCTACAATCGCGAGACGCTGGAGGTGCTGTTCAAGGGCAAGAGTATCGCCGATGTGCTCGACATGACGGTGGAGGACGCCGAGGCGTTCTTCTCCGCCGTGCCCTCGATCCGCGAGAAGATGACGACGCTGATGCGCGTGGGCCTCGGCTACATCAAGGTCGGGCAGCAGGCGACGACGCTCTCGGGCGGCGAGGCGCAACGCGTGAAGCTCTCGAAGGAACTGGCGCGACGCTCCACTGGCCGCACGCTCTACATCCTCGACGAGCCGACCACGGGCCTGCATTTCGAGGATACCAAGAAGCTTCTCGAAGTGCTGCACGAACTGGTGGAGCAGGGGAATACGGTCGTGGTGATCGAGCACAATCTCGACGTCATCAAGACCGCCGACCATCTCATCGACATCGGCCCCGAGGGTGGTGACGGCGGCGGCACGGTGGTCGCGACCGGAACGCCCGAGGAGATCGCCAAGGTCGCGGAGAGCCACACCGGCCATTATCTCGCCTCGCTGCTCTCGGCGAGACGCGTCGCGGCGGAATAGCCTTACTCGGCGCTGTCCAGCGGCGTGGTGTCCGGCGGCGTGGTGTCCGGGGGCGCGACGGTCAGGAAGCGGCCATCGCTCCAGGCCACCGCCTCGTAGCAGCGTTCGGCGCCGATCCCGCCGCAGTCGCCACCGTCGCGGCCGATCAGCAGGATTCGGTCCTGGTTCCAGTCGATGATCCGCCAACCGGTCGCGAGCCAGCTCGTCACCTTGTCACCCACCACCGCGTGGACCATGCAGCCGCCGGAGCCGCGGAAGGCGGAGGCGGCGGTGGAGCAGGCCAGCCGGCTCTCGTCCACGACCGCGTCCGCCGCGCCGTCGCCGGAGAGATCGACGGAGGTTACCGCCCCCTCGGGCGCCGTCATCTCGCCGCCGTCGATCCCGGCGCAGGTCCAGGCCGCCGCCGCGAGCAGGTCGTCGACGGGCGAGGCCGCGACCGCGACCGGTGTGAGCAGGAGGGTGGAGGCGAGAGCGGCGCGGAGCATTCAAGGGACCTCATCCAGCCATGGCATCGGGCTCGGGCAGCCTCAGTTCCTCGGCGCCGAGCGGGGCCAGCATCGCCGATACCTCCTCGGCGCGCAGACTGCCCAAGGAGTCGCGCCAGACCGGCGCGCGATCCTTGTCGATGATTGCCGCGCGCACGCCTTCGATCATCTCGCCCCGGCTTCCGGCGCGGTAGGTGAAGCGGTACTCGCGCCTCAGCGCCGCCTCGATCCCCGGCTCGGCACGCGCCGCGCGGATGAGCTCCAGCGCGCAGGCCAGCGAGAGCGGCGACGAACCCCGGATCCTGCGCAGCACCTCGTGCCCCCAGTCCGTCGCTTCGAGCCTTCCGGCGAGCGTGCGCAGGTCGGGCGCCGAGAAGGCGTCCTCGATCGTGTCGAAATGGGGAAGCAGCGACGGTTCCGGAGCCGGCTTCGCGAAGGCGCCGATCGCGCCCGGATCGCCGGAGCCGACGAGTTCGGCCGTCAGCCGGGGCCAGTCAGCCTCCGGCACGAAATGGTCGAAGAACCCGGCGCGCAGCGCGTCGCCGGGGTCCATCCGATCCGCCGAAAGGCCGAGATATTCCCCGAGACGGCCGGGCGCGAGGCCGAGGAGCAGCGAGCCTCCGACATCGGGAATGAGGCCGATCGGGCATTCCGGCATCGCGACCCGCGTCGACTCGCCCAGCACGCGATGCCGCGCATGGCCCGAAAGCCCGACGCCGCCGCCGAGCACGAAGCCCTGGGCGAGCACCACGACCGGCTTCGGATAGCGCGCGATCGTCGCGTTCATCCAGTATTCCACGGTGAAGAAGCGCCGTCCGCTCGCGAAATCGCCGGTCAGGCTGGTGCGGTAGATATAGGCGATATCGCCACCGGCGCAGAAGGCGCGCTCCCCCTCGGCATCCATGAGCACCAGTTCCACGCAATCATCGTCGCGCCAGGCGTCCAGCGCGGCGGTCACCTCGGCCGCCATCTCGAGGGTGAGCGCGTTCAGCGCCTCGGGGCGGGTCAGGGTGATCCGGCCGGCGCGGCCTTCCTTGCGTATCGAGATATCGCTCATTGCGCGCTCCAGTCGGGTTCCTTCCGCGGGGCCGGCATGATTCCCCTCGGCGCCGGCGCATCTTAGCCGCCCGTGCCCGTCGGCGCGACAGCCGGGCGAGCGCGAGCCCTGGCCCGAACCCGGGCGCGGACCCCTCGTCCGAAGCCGACGCGGGGGTTGCGAAAAACACAGGCATGCTATGATCCGAATCAGGGGGTACCATGCAAAAAAGTTCGGTTCGGTGGGACGATTTCCGCGTCTTCCTCGCGGTTGCCCGGCACAGGCGGCTCGGCGCGGCCGGCCGGGGCCTCGGGCTCGATCCCGCGACCGTCGGGCGTCGGGTCGCGGCGCTCGAGGAGGGGCTGGGGCGGCAGCTCTTCGACCGGGGCAGACGCGGCTATATCCTGACCGAAGCGGGCAGGGGCCTCGTCGCTCATGCACAGACGATGGAGAGCCAGATCAGCGAGGCGGTGGAGCTCGCCGGCGGCGATCCGGAGCAGCTCTCCGGCGTGGTGCGGGTCGGCGCCCCGGACGGCGTTTCGCACTATCTCCTGATCGACGCCTGCGACATGCTCTCCCGCGACAACCCGGATCTGCGCGTCGAATGCGTGTCGCTGCCCCGCAGTTCGGTGCTGTCGCGCCGCGAGGCCGATCTCGCGATCAGCGTCTCGCCACCCACCGCCGGACGGCTGACGGTTCGCAAGATCGCGGATTTCGACCTGCGCCTCTACGTGCGCGACGAAATCCTCGCGGCGCGCCCGCCGGTCGACCGGCTCGAGGACCTCGCGGACCTGAGGGGCATCGGATATATCTCCGACATGGTTTTCGAACGGGAGCTCGACTACTACGCGCTGCTCGGGCGGAACGCGGAGCCGGCGCTGACCTCGAACAGCCTGATCACCCAGCGCCGCTGGTGCCAGGCCGGGGCAGGCCTCTGCATCCTGCCCGATTTCATGGCGCGCGAGCACCCCGAACTGACGGCGGTCCTGCCGGACGAGATCCGGTTGCGGCGGTCCTTCTACCTGATCCGGCACCAGGATGACGCGCGTGTGGCGCGCATCAATCGCGTCGCCGATGTCATCGTGCGGCGCATGCGTCTCGCACTGGGCGATGGTCCAGCTTGACAGATGTGTTGCAGCGCGAGAGACTATTATCGAGAAGAGATTAACATCGCGGGAGAAACATATGATTGTTCGCAACATTGTTGGCAACAAGCCGAGTCGTGACATCCTTTCCGTGAAGCGTGAGGATACGGTTCGCGCAGCGGCCGAGATGTTGGCGAAGTACCGGATCGGCGCCGTGATCGTTACCGATGACGGCGAGATCGTGGAGGGTATCCTCTCGGAACGCGACATCGTCCGCGCACTCGTCGCCGTCGGCGCGACCTGCCTCGACGCGCAGGTCAAGGATCTCATGACCGCCGCCGTCATCGGCTGCCATCTCGACGACACCGCCCACGCGGTGCTCGGCAAGATGACCGAGGGCCGGTTCCGCCACATGCCCGTGATCGACGAGAACCGTATGGTTGGCGTGATCTCGATCGGCGACGTGGTCAAGGCACGGCTCGAGGAGATCGAGATGGAGAACAGCGCCCTCACCGGCATGATCGCCAACAACTGGTAATCCCGAGAGGGGCCTTGACCGGCCCCGCTCGATACTGTTGCCTGCGTCGGAACATCGCGGGTGGGGACGAGGCATGCGGATCGGACTTTATCCAGGCACTTTCGACCCGATTACCCTGGGACATACCGAGATCATCCGCCGCGCCTGCGCCCTGGTGGATCGTCTGGTGATCGGCATCGCGATCAATCGCGACAAGGGACCGCTGTTTCCGCTGGAGGAGCGGGTGGCGATGGTCGAGGAGGAATGCGCGGGCATCGCGGAATCGACCGGCACCGAGATACGGGTACATCCTTTCGAGAACCTGCTGATCCATTGCGCCGCCGATGTCGGCGCCTCGATCATCATCCGCGGGCTCCGGGCCGTTTCGGATTTCGAATACGAATACCAGATGGTCGGCATGAACCGGGCGATGAACGACGAGATCGAGACCGTGTTCCTGATGGCCGACGCGCATTACCAGGCGATCGCCTCGCGCCTCGTGAAGGAGATCGCCCGCCTCGGCGGCGATATTTCGGGCTTTGTCTCTCCGCGCATCGAGACCGCGTTGAGCGAGCGCCTTCTCCCCGCGGGCGGCGCGGCGGCGCGGGTCGCGGGGGGCTGAGGCTTTCGAACCCAAGACCCCGGCGGCTGCTCTCGCGGTCAAAAACGCCCGAGGGCCCCGGCATCGCCTCTTTCCCCCGGAGCGGAGACCTCCTAGGGTCCGCCGCGAAACGAGCCTGGAGGAGACGATGGCTGATATCACCGATCCCGAGAACACGCTCATCATCACGCTGAAGGACGGTGACGTGGTGATCGAGATGCTGCCCGACGTGGCGCCGAAGCATGTCGAGCAGATCAAGGCCCTCGCGCGCGGGGGTGAATACGACAATGTCGCCTTCCACCGGGTCATCGAGGGATTCATGGCCCAGACCGGCGACGTGGCGAACGGCGACATGGAGGATGATTTCAACATCCGCCGCGCCGGCACCGGCGGATCGAGCCGGCCGAACCTGCCGGCGGAGTTCTCGAAACTGCCCTTCGACCGCGGTGTCGTCGGCATGGCGCGCAGCCAGAACCCGAACAGCGGCAATTCGCAGTTCTTCATCATGTTCCGCGAAGGCCATTTCCTCAACGGTCAGTACACGGTCTGGGGCCGGGTGGTCTCGGGCATGGAGCATGTCGATGCGATCACCCGCGGCGAACCGCCGGCGAGCCCCGATCGCATGATCTCCGTCAAGGTCGCGGCCGACTCATGATCCGGCGCCGCTTCCTTGCGCTGGCGGTCTCGGCCGCCGCCGCGCTCGGCCCTGGATCGGTGGCGCTGGCCGCCGATCCGGGCAATACGCTGGTGATCGAGGTATCCGGCGGGGCGGATGGCACGATCGAGATCGCGCTCCGTCCCGATCTCGCGCCGAAGCATGTCGAGCAGATCAAGCAGCTCGCCGCGCAGGGTGCCTATGACGGCGTGGCCTTCCACCGCGTGATCGAGGGCTTCATGGCGCAGACCGGCGATGTCCAGTTCGGCACCCAGGACGCCTTCGGCGACGGACAGGCCGGCATGGGCGGGTCGAACCTCCCCGATCTGCCGGCGGAATTCTCCGACACGCCCTTCGTGCGCGGCACGGTCGGCATGGCGCGTGCCCAGGACCCGAACAGCGCGAATTCGCAGTTCTTCATCATGTTCGCTCCGGCGCCCAGCCTCGACGGTCAGTATACGGTCGTGGGCGAGGTCGCCTCGGGCATGGATGTGGTGGACCGGATCGCGCGCGGCGACGGGCCGAACGGCTCGGTGTCCGAACCCGACTACATGACGAATGTCACGGTGAAGTAATCCCGCCCGCTGTCCTGGCGCCAACGGCTTTCATACAGGTTTGCTAACCTGGAGAGCAGTCGAGAGACCGGCCCACAGGCCGGTCTCCACGCAAGAAGACTCGCGCGCACCCGCGCGCTCGCTTTGGCCGCGAACCGCGGCCGCGCGCCGGCAGGCGCGCCCGCTCACCCCTCGACCCGCACCAGCGCGTGTCGCTTCTTTCCGATCGAGACCTTCAGCCCGTCCCCGATCGTCTCGGCGGTCACGATACCGTTCGGATCGGAGACGAGTTCGTTGTTGAGGCGAAGGCCCTTCTCGCCGATCAGCCGCTTCGCCTCCTTGCCGGACTTCACCAGGCCGGTCGAGACGAGCAGATGCGTGTTCGCGATCCCCGCGCCCAGCGCGGAAGCCGGCAGGGTCACGACTTCCAGCGCCTCGCCGACGCCGCCTTCCGCGAAGACCGCCCGCGCCGTCGCTTCGGCCGCCTCGGCCGCCTCGGCCCTGTGGCAGAGCGTCGTCACCGCGTTCGCGAGCACGACTTTCGCCTCGTTGATCTCCGACCCGCCGAGGCTCCCGAGCCGGTCGCATTCCTCGACCGGCAGTTCGGTGTAGAGCTTCAGGAACCGCCCGACATCCGCGTCGGTCGTGTTGCGCCAGAACTGCCAGAACTCGTAGGGCGAGAGCATGTCGCCGTTGAGCCAGATCGCGCCCCCCGCCGACTTGCCCATCTTGCGCCCGTCAGAGGTGGCGAGCAGCGGCGAGGTCAGACCGAAGATCTCCGTCCCAGAAACGCGCCGGGTGAGGTCGATGCCGTTGACGATGTTGCCCCACTGGTCCGAGCCGCCCATCTGCAGCAGGCAGCCGTGGCGGCGGTTGAGCTCCAGGAAGTCATAGGCCTGCAGGATCATGTAGTTGAATTCGAGGAAACTCAGCGACTGGTCCCGGTCGAGCCGCGACTTGACGCTCTCGAAGGACAGCATCCGGTTCACCGAGAAATGCCGCCCGATATCGCGCAGGAAGGCGAGGTAGTTCAAATCGTCGAGCCATTCGGCGTTGTTCATCATCCGGGCGTCGGTCGCGCCGTCGCCATAGGCGAGGTATTTCGCGAAGACCCGCCGCATCCCGTCGATATTCGCCTGGATCGCCGCGTCGTCGAGCAGTGGCCGTTCCTCCGAACGGAAGGACGGATCGCCCACCTTGGTCGTGCCGCCGCCCATCAGCGTGATCGGCTTGTGGCCGGTCTTCTGGTACCAGCGCAGCATCATGATGTTGAGAAGATGCCCGACATGCAGCGATTTCGCGGTGGCGTCATAGCCGATGTAGGCGGGAACCACGCCCGCGAGCAGGGCGGTGTCGAGCCCTTCGAGGTCGGTGCAATCGGCGAGATAGCCGCGCGCGACCATGACGTTCAGGAAATCGCTCCTCGGTCGGTAGGTCATCGCTTCGGTCCTTTCTCGCGGAAGATCGCGCTTCTATAGCCAATGGACAGATATTGAAAAGGGCGGACTGAGGCATGGCCGAGATGAAACGGGTTCTGGGGCTCATGTCGGGCACGTCGATGGACGGGGTGGACGCCGCCGTGCTGGAGACCGATGGCGAGGTGATCGCCGCTTTCGGCCCCTCGGCGTTCCAGCCCTACACGCCCCGCGAACGCGAAATCCTGCGGGCCGGCCTCGGCCTCTGGCCGGAAGCCTCGGCGGTGGCGGAAATCGAGGCGCTGGTCCGCGCGACCCATGCGCGGGCGGTCGCGGGGTTCGCGGGGCTCGATCTCGTCGGCTTCCACGGCCAGACCCTCGCCCATGCTCCGCGCGGCAGGGGCACGCATCAGGCGGGCCGGGGCGATCTGCTGGCGGCTGAGGCCGGTCTGCCGGTGGTCTGGGATTTCCGCGCCGCCGATGTGGCGAGTGGTGGCGAGGGCGCGCCGCTGGTGCCCTTCTTCCATTTCGCCTGCGCCCGTTTCATCGCGGCGGAGGCGCCGGTGGCATTCCTCAACCTCGGCGGCGTCGGCAATGTCACCTGGGTCGATCCCCGTGCCGTGGGGCCGGAGGCGGAAGGCGCTCTCCTGGCTTTCGACACCGGGCCCGGCAATGCGCTGATCGACGATTTCCTCGCTGCCCGAACCGGTGCCGCCTTCGATCACGGCGGCGCGGTGGCGGGGCGGGGGCGGGTGGAGGAGGCGGCGCTGGCCGACCTCGGCGACCACCCCTACATCACGCGGAAGCCGCCGAAATCGCTCGACCGGCAGGATTTCCACGCCTGGCTCGACCGCGTCGCGCATCTTTCGCCCGAGGACGGCGCCGCGACGCTCGCCGCGCTGACCGCCGCCTGCGTCGCCGAGGCATCGCGGCATTTCCCCGAACCCGCGACGCGCTGGCTGGTCTGTGGCGGCGGGCGGCGAAACCGGACGATCATGGCGATGCTGACGCAGCGGACCAACACGGCGGTCGATCCGGTGGAGGCGGTCGGGCTCGACGGTGACATGCTGGAGGCGCAGGCCTTCGCCTTCCTCGCCGCGCGGGTCGAACGCGGCCTCGCCACCTCTTCCCCCGCGACGACCGGGGCGCGCCGGCCGGTCAGTGGCGGCCGGATCAGCCGGCCCTGAGGCCCGCGATCAGGATCTGGATCGCCATGATGACGACGACGAGCGAGCCGATGGAGAACAGGGTCGCGCGGACTTCGTGCCGCTGGCCCGTCATGTAGGCGATCGTGTGGGCGAGGCGTGCGATGACAAAGACCGCGAACAGCGTGAACGCGAGCGCCGGCGCCGGGCGGATCGCGACGTAGAGCAGTCCGGCGGCGAGGAAGGCGGGGATGCTCTCGAGATCATTGCGTTGCACCCGGCGGGACCGCTCGACGTAGTCGTTCGGCTCGAGCTGCTCTGGCCGCGGATCGCGGTTGGCAGGTCCCGGCAGCAGATCCTCGGGGTTGAGCAGCCCCGCGTCAGCGTGGATCATCCGGTAGACGGTGATCCACCCCTGCAGCATCAGCTTCAGGATCATGAGCCCGGCGGCCACGAGAAAACCGGCGAAGACCGGATTGGTCAGCGCGTAGGGTTGTTCCATGCCATCGCCTCAATGGGCTCGCGCGAAGAGCAGCCGCGCCGCGAAGGCGGTGAAGATCGAGGCGAAGAGCCAGTCGAGCACCCGCGCGATCCTCGGATTGCCCCGCATCCCCGATGCGAACCGGTCGGCGACGAGGACGATGGCGAGGTTGATCGCGGTCCCGAGCAGGATGAAGACCGAGCCGAGCACGAAGAGCTTCGCCGCCGCGTGGGGATCGGCGGCGGAGACGAACTGCGGCAGGAAGGTCAGGAAGAAGAGCGCGACCTTCGGATTGAGAATGTTGATCGCCGCCCCCGAGGCCCAGGTTCCGACCAGACCCGCGCGAGGGACCGGCCCGGATGGCAGCCTCAGCGCCGAGCCGTGGCGGATCGCCTGGAACGCGAGCCAGAGCAGATAGAGCGCGCCGGCCACCTTCAGCGCGAAGAAGGCGGTGGGTGCCGCGACGATGAGCGCGGAGATTCCGACCGCGACCATCACGGTATGAACGAGGAGCCCGGTCGCGGCTCCCGCCACGGCGGCGAGACCCGCGCTTCGCCCCGCGCTGAGCGCGCGGCCGAGGAAGAAGGTCATGTCCGGACCCGGCGTTACCGCGATCACCACGACCGCGAAGACGAAGGGCAGGAAAACGGTAGCTTCGGGAAAAACGCCGCCCATGGGTCTGCTCAGCGCGTGGTTTCGGTAAGGCGGCGGCGGACGTAGCCCTCCACCGTCTCGATCATCTCGTCCATGCCGGGATCGAAGAAGTGGCTCGCCCCCTCGACCGTCGACTGGGTGATCGTGATCCCCTTCTGCTGCTTCAGCTTGTCGGCGAGGTTGGTCACATCCGCGGGCGGCACCACGCGGTCCGCTGATCCGCCGATGATGAGGCCGGAAGACGGGCAGGGGGCGAGGAAGGAGAAATCGTACTGGTTCGCCGGCGGTGCGACCGAGACGAAACCGGCGATCTCCGGCCGCCGCATCAAGAGCTGCATCCCGATCCAGGCGCCGAAGGAGAAGCCCGCGACCCAGCAGCTCCGGGCATTCGGGTTCAGCCCCTGCAGGTAGTCGAGCGCCGAGGCGGCGTCCGAAAGTTCGCCGATCCCCTGATCGTATTCGCCCTGGCTGCGGCCGACGCCCCGGAAGTTGAACCTCAGGCAGGTGAAGCCGATCCGGTGGAACGTGTAGTGGAGGTTGTAGACGACCTTGTTGTTCATCGTGCCCCCATAAAGCGGATGGGGATGCAGGATGATCGCGATCGGCGCGTCCTTGGATTTCTGCGGATGGTACCGGCCTTCCAGACGGCCATCGGGGCCGGGGAAAATCACCTCGGGCATCTGGTCGATCTCCCGTCGAACAAAAGAAAGAAACACGAACTTGACGGAATCACTCGACCAATCTAGAACGGTTCTAAGATTGTACGCCCGCGATCCAAGTCGGGTCGTTAGTTAGGTAATCGCTGGCGGGGCGTCAACACCGGTCACGCGCTTGCGTGGCGCGCACCGGGATGCTGGAGACGATCGGCAATGAAACTGAGCACCAAGGGCCGCTATGCGATGATCGCGCTGACGGATCTCGCGGCGCGGTCGCGGGCCGAGTCGCAGCTGGTTTCGCTGAGCGAGGTCGCGGACCGGCAGGAGATCAGCCTCGCCTATCTCGAACAGCTGTTCGTCAAGCTGCGCCGGGCGGAGATCGTGGAATCGGTTCGCGGCCCGGGCGGCGGCTATCGCCTCGCCCGGCCCTCCGAGCAGATCCGGGTCTCGGAGATCCTCGCGGCGGTCGACGAGACGATGGATGCGCTCAGCCGCGGCGCCGGCGCCTCCGGCGCGACGCTGGGCACGGACGAGCAGCGACTGACGGACAAGTTCTGGGAGCAGCTCTCGGCCAATGTCTACGTGCTCCTGCATCAGACACGTCTCTCGGACATCGTCGCGAACCAGCTCGCCCCCTGTCCCGCGGTACCGAATTTCGTCGCCGTGATCGACGACACCGAAACGCATCCCGGCGAGGAGGCATCCGAGTCGGGCGAGGACGGCGAGGGTGCGATTGGCGAGGGCGCGATTGGGGAGGGCGCGGCCGCCCCGGAGCGGGCATGAGCGCGCGCGTCTATCTCGACTGGAATGCGACGACGCCGCTGCGTCCCGAGGCGCGCGCCGCGATGGCCGAGGCGATGGATCTCGTCGGCAACCCGTCCTCGGTCCATACCGAGGGCCGCGCGGCCAAGGGGTTGCTCGAGCGGGCGCGGACCGATATCGCCGAGGCATTCGGCGCCGATCCCGATGAGGTCGTCTTCACCTCCGGCGCGACCGAAGCGGCGGCGTTGGCGCTCCGGGGCCGGGGCTGCGTCGGCGCGCCGGTCGAGCATGAATGCGTGCTGGGCTGGATCGACCCGTCTCTCGCGGTCACGCCCGAAGGTCAGGTCACCGTGACCGAGCCGGAGCGGACCGCGCTTCAAGGCGCCAATTCCGAGACCGGCATCCTGCAGGACTTGCCGCGCGGCCTCGCGCTCATCGACGCGGCGCAGGTGGCGGGCAAGGTCCCCTTCGCCTTCGGCTGGACCGGGGCGCGGGCGGCGCTCATCGCCCCGCACAAGTTCGGCGGACCGAAGGGCGTCGGCGCGCTCCTGCTGCGCCGGGGCGAGGCGCTGGAGCCAGTTCTGCGCGGCGGCGGCCAGGAGATGGGCCGGCGCGCTGGCACCGAGAACCTGATCGGCATCGCGGGTTTCGCGGCGGCGGCCCGGGCCGCGGTCGCCGATGTCGCCTCCGGAACCTGGGACGAAGTGTCCGAGGTCAGGAATATTCTGGAGCAGGCATTGGAAGCGGCCGCTCCGGAAACTATTTTTGTCGGGAAAGGTGCCGCGCGGCTGCCGAATACGCTGGCCCTTGCCACGCCCGGCTGGAAGGGCGAGACGCAGGTGATGGCGCTCGATCTCGCCGGTTTCGCGGTCTCGGCGGGATCTGCCTGTTCGAGCGGGAAGGTCAGGGCGAGCCGGACGCTGGTCGCGATGGGCTACGACCCGGAGGTCGCAAGCGCGATGCTTCGTGTTTCGATCGGGCCCGGCGTCGGCCGGGAGGCGGTGCTCGCCTTCGCCGATGCCTGGGAGAAGAGTCACCGCCGTGCGCGGCGCCGGGAGACGTCGGGAACGTCGCCCGAACGAGTTGTTGGAGAGGTTTGACGATGGCGGCACTTGATGAGGCCGAGGTCCGCGAGGGCGTCGATCAGGAAACGGTCGAGACGGTCCGGTCGGTTGGCGAGAAGTACAAATACGGGTTCTCGACCGACATCGAAACCGAATACGCGCCGAAGGGGCTGAACGAGGATATCGTCCGGCTGATCTCGGAGAAGAACGGCGAGCCGGACTGGCTGACCGACTGGCGGCTGAAGGCGTTCGAGCGTTGGAAGACGCTTGAGGAGCCGACCTGGGCGATGGTCCATTATCCGAAGATCGACTTCCAGGACCAGTATTACTACGCCCGGCCGAAGAGCATGGTCACGCGGCCGAAGTCGCTCGACGAGGTCGATCCCGAGTTGCTGGCCACATACGAGAAGCTCGGCATCCCCCTCCGCGAGCAGATGATCCTCGCCGGTGTCGAGGGGGCGGACGCGGCGCCCGCCGACGGACGCGCCGATGGCCGCAAGGTCGCGGTCGACGCGGTCTTCGACTCGGTCTCGCTCGGCACCACCTTCAAGGAGGAACTCGCCAAGGCCGGCGTGATCTTCTGCCCGATCTCGGAAGCGGTGCGCGAGCATCCGGAACTGGTCAGGAAGTATCTCGGCAGCGTGGTGCCGATCAGCGACAATTTCTACGCCACGCTGAACTCGGCGGTCTTCTCGGACGGCTCCTTCGTCTATGTGCCGCCGGGCGTGCGCTGCCCGATGGAGCTTTCGACCTATTTCCGCATCAACGCCGAGAATACCGGCCAGTTCGAGCGCACGCTCATCATCGCCGACAAGGGCTCCTATGTGAGCTATCTCGAAGGCTGCACCGCGCCGAAGCGCGACACGGCGCAGCTTCACGCCGCGGTGGTCGAGATCGTCGCGCTCGAAGACGCCGAGGTGAAATACTCGACCGTCCAGAACTGGTATCCGGGCGACGAGGAAGGCCGGGGCGGCGTCTACAACTTCGTCACCAAACGCGCCGACTGCCGCGAGGCGCGGGCCAAGGTCATGTGGACGCAGGTCGAGACCGGCTCGGCGATCACCTGGAAATACCCGTCCTGCATCCTGCGGGGCGAGGGCGCGCAGGGCGAGTTCTACTCGATCGCCATCGCCAACAACGCCCAGCAGGCCGATACAGGCACCAAGATGATCCACCTCGGCAAGAACACCAAGAGCCGGATCGTCTCGAAGGGCATCTCGGCGGGCAAGGCGCAGAACACCTACCGCGGTCTCGTCTCGATGCATCCGAAGGCGAAGAACAGCCGCAACTATACCCAGTGCGACAGCCTGCTGATCGGCGACAGATGCGGCGCGCATACGGTTCCCTATATCGAGGTGAAGAACAATTCCTCGCGCGTCGAGCATGAGGCGACCACGTCGAAGGTGGACGAGGACCAGCTGTTCTACTGCCGCCAGCGCGGCATGGACGAGGAGGAGGCGGTGGCGCTCGTCGTCAACGGCTTCTGCCGCGAGGTCCTGCAGGCGCTGCCGATGGAATTCGCGATGGAGGCGCAGAAGCTCGTCGCCATCAGCCTTGAAGGGTCGGTCGGCTGATCCGGCCGCGACGGGAGAGACAGGTCATGGATTTCAAGGACATTCGCGAACACGCGGGCGCGGATCTGCGCCGGGGGCTCACCGTCTCGCTGGAGGACCGCGCGATCGGGGCGCTCGTCGCCATGCCCTTCGCGGCCTTCATCGGGATCTGGTGGAACGCGCTGACCTGGTGGCCGAACATGCTCACTTTCGCGCTGACCTTTCTGATCTGGCTGCCGATGTCGGCCTGGGTCGCAGGTCATCTCGACCGCGCCAACGCCGGTTGAGCGGAACGGGTTGAACGAAACAGGCGGCTGCGCGACCGCGCGGGCCGTTAAACGAGATATATCATGCTGAAAATCGAAAACCTTCACGTAAAGCTCGAGGAAGAGGACAAGCAGATCCTCAAGGGTGTGAGCCTCGAGGTTCCCGCCGGTCAGGTCCATGCGATCATGGGGCCGAACGGGTCGGGCAAGTCGACGCTCTCCTATGTGCTCGCGGGCCGTGAGGGCTATGAGGTGACCGAGGGCGCGGCGTCGCTCGAAGGCACGGATCTCCTGGATCTGGAGCCGGAGGAACGCGCGGCGGCGGGGCTCTTCCTCGCCTTCCAGTACCCGGTCGAGATCCCCGGCGTCGGCAACATGACCTTCCTGCGTACCGCGCTCAACGCGCAGCGCAAGGCGCGGGGCGAGACGGAGATCAACGCCGCCGACTTCCTGCGCCTCGTCCGCGAGAAGGCGAAGACGCTCAACATCGACGCCGAGATGCTGAAGCGGCCGGTCAATGTCGGCTTCTCCGGTGGTGAGAAGAAGCGCAACGAGATCCTGCAGATGGCGGTGCTGGAGCCCCGCATGTGCATCCTCGACGAGACCGATTCCGGCCTTGATGTCGATGCGATGAAGCTGGTCGCCGAGGGCGTCAATGCGCTCCGCGCGCCGGACCGGGCCTTCCTCGTGATCACGCACTACCAGCGCCTCCTGAACCACATCCAGCCCGACGTGGTGCATATCATGGCCGATGGCCGCATCGTGCAGACCGGCGGTCCCGAGCTCGCGCTCGAAGTCGAGACCAACGGCTATGCCGATATCCTGAAGTCGGTGGCGTAAATGGCTGTTCCCGCACGAAAGATCGAAGGCGCCGAGGCGCTTCTGGCTGCCTGGCCCGTGCCCGCGGGCGAGGCCGCCTGGGCGCGGAGCGCGCGAGAGAGGGCGGCGGCGCGGCTGATGGGGATGGGCGCGCCGATCCGGCGCGACGAATACTGGCGCTTCACCGATCCGGCGAGCCTCCTGGTCCAGCCGCCGAAGCCGGCGCCGACGCTCGACGCGATCGAGAAGCCGCCGTTCGACGATGTGGACCGGCTCAAGGTGGTCTTCGTGGACGGCGTCTACGACGCGGCGCAGTCCGATCCGCTGGAGATGGCCGGGATCGAGATCCAGACGCTGGCACAGGCGGCGACGACCGACATCCACTGGGCGCGCGAGCTTTTCGGCGTGCTCGAAACCCGCGGGCAGGACCCGGTGGACCGGCCGCTCACCGCGCTCAACACGGCGCGGGCCGTCGAGGGCGTCGTCATAAACGTGACCGGGCGGGCGCCCCGGCCGGTGAGCCTCATCTACCGCCATTCCTCCGAGACCTCGGATGCGATGGTGCATCACGTGATCCGGATGGCGCCGGGCTCCGATCTGACGCTGCTGGAGAACGGGGCGGCGGCGGCGCGGTTCAACTCGGTGCTCGAGATCGACATCGCCGACACCGCCTCCTTCCACCACGTCCGCACCCAGGGCCGGGCGCATGACCGGCGCGCGGCGACGGCGATCTTCGCGCGGCTCGGCACCGAGTCGAGCTTCAAGTCGTATTCGATGACGGTGAACGGCCGTCTCACGCGCAATGAATGCGTGATCGAGTTCACCGGCGACGACGCGCATGCCCGCGTCGCGGGCGCCTCGGTCGGCGAAGGCGATTTCCTGCACGACGACACCGTCTTCATCACCCATGACGCGGTGAACTGCGAGAGCCGGCAGGTGTTCAAGAAGGTGCTCCGGAGCGGCGCGACCGGCGTCTTCCAGGGCAAGATCCTCGTGAAGCCGGACGCGCAGAAGACCGACGGCTATCAGATCAGCCAGGGGCTGCTGCTCGACGAGGATTCAAACTTCCTCGCCAAGCCCGAGCTCGAGATCTACGCCGACGATGTCGCCTGTTCGCACGGCTCGACCTGCGGCGCGGTGGACGAGACCTCGCTCTTCTATCTCACCTCGCGCGGCATCCCGCGGGCGGAGGCGGAGGGGCTGCTGGTGCTCGCCTTCCTCGACGAGGCGATCCAGGAGATCGAGGACCCGGTGCTCGCCGACGACATGCGCGACCGTCTCGCGGCCTGGCTCGCGCGCCGGGGGCGGCTCTGAAGCCATGAGCGCGGGCGCGCCATCGGGTCTGGTCGCGGCGATGGCCGAAGCCTATCGCCGGCCCCGCGCCGCGATGGCGCGACTGCTCGCGGGCGGCATCACCGAGGCGCGCGCGCTGGTGCTGCTCTTCATCGCCTGCGCGCTCGGCTTCGTCGCGAGCGTGCCCGAGGCGATCCTGCGGGCGCGGGCGATCGAGATCGCGGACCCGCTGGCGGGGGTCGTGGCGGCGCATTTCTTCGCCTATCTCTTCATCGCGCCGCTCCTCGCCTACGGTCTCGCCGCGCTCGCGCATCTCGCGGCGCGGGGCTTCGGGGCGCGGGGCGGGTTTTTCGGTGCGCGGGTCGCGCTTTTCTGGTCCGCGCTGCTTGGCGCGCCGCTCGCGCTCGCGGTGGCGGCGCTACGCGCGGTCGCGGGCGATCTCGCGGCGCCGGTCGGACTCGCGGCGTTTTTCTACTGGCTCTGGCTCTTCGTCGCGGGTTTCGCCGAGGCGGAGGGGTTCTCCGCCACCTGGCGCGTCGGCGCGGTCACGGGGGTTGCACTCGCGCTTCTCGCGATCTCATTGTCGCTCCTGACGCGCGGCGCGTCGATCGCGGGCTGAGCGAAGGGAGTTGCCATCATGGCGAAGGAACCGCTTTCGACGGTCGGGCCGTGGCCCGAGATCGCCCGCGACAGCCTGACGCGCCCGCGCGAGGCGGCGCGGCGGCTGATCGCGCTGCATGTGCATCCGCGCGACCTGGTCTTCGTCGCCATGGTCATTTCCTGCATCGGCATCCTGATCGCCTATGCGACGATGCGGATCGGCGGCGGAATGATCGATCCGGTCTCCGCCGAACTCCTCTCGATGCCGTTGGTCGCGGCGGGTATGGAGTTCGCGGTCATGCTGACCGTCGGCTGGCTGACCTGGAAGATCGGGCAGCTCTTCGGGGGAAAGGGCACGCTTCAGGCGGCGGTGACGCTGGTGATCTGGCTGAACGTCATGCTTCTCGGCATCCAGGCGCTGCAGTTCGTGGCACTCGCGGTCCTGCCGGTGCTCGCCGCCGCGCTCGCGCTCGTCGGCATGGTCTGGGCGCTCTGGGCCTTCGCGAATTACGTGACCGAGCTGCACGGTTTCGACAACCCCCTGATGGTCATGGGCGGCATCGTCCTGACCGGAATCGTTCTTCTGATCGCCCTGGGGCTTCTTTTCGCGCTCATGGGGCTGACACCGCGTGAGGTGGGCTGATGTATGATGTCGACGCGGTACGCCGCGATTTCCCGATCCTGTCCCGCGAAGTTCACGGCAAGCCGCTGGTCTATCTCGACAACGGCGCCTCGGCGCAGAAGCCGAAGGCGGTGATCGACGCGGTCGCCGAGACCTACGCCGACGGTTACGCCAATGTGCACCGCGGGCTGCACTATCTCTCGAACCAGGCGACCGACCGCTACGAGGCGGTGCGCGGCACGATCCAGCGCTTCCTCGGGGCCGCGCATGAGGACGAGATCATCTTCACGACCGGCTCGACGATGGGGATCAACCTCGTCTCCTATGGCTGGGCGGCGCCGAGGTTCGAGCCCGGCGACGAGATCGTGCTGAGCGTGATGGAGCATCACGCGAATATCGTGCCTTGGCATTTCCTGCGCGAACGGCAGGGCGCGGTGCTCAGGTGGGTCGAGACCGCGCCCGACGGCTCGCTCGATCCGGAGGCGGTGATCGCGGCGATCGGGCCCCGGACGAAGCTCGTCGCGATCACGCATATGTCGAACGTGCTGGGCACGGTCGTCGATGTGAAGGCGATCTCGGCGGCGGCGCGGGAGCGGGGCGTCGCGGTCCTGATCGACGGCAGCCAGGCGGCGGTGCACATGCCGGTCGATGTCGAGGACATCGGCTGCGACTTCTACGCCATCACCGGGCACAAGCTATACGGTCCGACCGCCTCTGGCGCGATCTACATCCGGCGCGAGCGCATGGCGGAGATGCGGCCCTTCCTCGGCGGCGGCGACATGATCCGGGAAGTCACGCGCGATTCGGTGAGCTACAACGATCCGCCGCATGAATTCGAGGCGGGAACGCCGGGGATCGTGCAGATGATCGGCCTCGGAGTCGCAATCGACTACCTGACCGGGCTGGGTCTCGACAACGTCGCCGCGCATGAGCACGCGCTGCGCGACTATGCGACCGAGCGCCTGACCGGGCTGAACTGGCTGAACCTGCAGGGGACGGCGCCGGACAAGGGGGCGATCTTTTCTTTCACGATGAGCGGGGGCGCGCATCCGCACGACATCTCCACCGTCGTCGATCGCAAGGGGGTGGCGGTTCGCGCCGGGCACCACTGCGCCCAGCCGCTGATGAATCATCTCGGGGTGACGGCCACTTGCCGCGCTTCCTTCGCGCTCTATAACACGAGGGAGGAGGTCGATGCGCTGGTAAGCGCGCTGGAGACCTGCCACGAGCTTTTCGCTTGATGGTTGATTGGTTAGTCAACCATTGCGCCTATAGCCCGTAACTTCGGGATTGTTGAAGCATGGACCTTAGGTTTTGACCGAAGTGTGTGATTCGGTTAGTATTCCGGCATTGCACGACAGAATGTTTCAACGGCTCCGGTGAGGGGCGGTCTGCCGGAATTAACCGGATTACCTGATGAACTGACGACGGGAATTGTGTCCGTTCAGCCGATCGCCGGACTTCCGGCCTTTGGCGCGCCCCGTGAGGATTTGGCCCTCGCGGGGCGTGTTCATGTCGGCGGTCGGGCCCCGGTCAAGCGGGGTCCGGGATGCGGCCGGCGGCTCAGGCGGGTATCTCCGCCCCGGCGCAGGCCTCGCGGATCGCGCGGATGTTCGATCCATAGGCCTCGGGCGTGCCGCCCTTGAAGACGGCGGAGCCGGCGACGAGCGCGTCCGCGCCCGCGGCGCGGCAGAGCGGCGCGGTCGCCGGTGTCACGCCGCCATCCACCTCGATCCAGATCGGCCGGCCGCCGATCATCTCCCGGAGGCTCCGGATCTTCGGAAGCTGCGATTCGAGGAACGACTGGCCACCGAAGCCGGGATTGACCGTCATGACGAGGATGAGGTCGCATTTGTCGAGCACGTATTCCACGGCCGAAGGCGGCGTCGATGGCGTGAGCGAGACCCCGGCCTTCTTCCCGAGCCCCCGGATCGTCGCGAGCGAGCGGTCGAGATGGGGTCCCGCTTCGGCGTGGATCGTGATGATGTCGGCTCCGGCTTGGGCGAAAGCTTCGAGATAGGGATCGGCCGGCTGGATCATCAGATGCACGTCCATCACCGTTCGGACATGCGGGCGGATCGCGGCGACGACATTGGGGCCGATGGTGATGTTCGGGACGAAATGTCCGTCCATCACGTCGACATGCACCCAGTCGCAGCCCTGATCCTCGATCGCGCGCACCTCCTCGCCCAGCCGCGCGAAATCGGCGGAGAGGATCGAGGGCGCGATCTTGAGATCGCGCGAGAAGGCCAGCGTCACTTCGGCAGCCTCCGTATCAGCGAGGAGGTGTCGCCCCGGCCGCCGCCCATCTGCTGCACTTCCTTGTAGAACTGGTCGATCAGCGCGGTGGCGGGCAGGAGAGCGCCGTTGCGTTCCGCCTCGGCGAGACAGATGCGGAGGTCCTTGCGCATCCAGTCGACGGCGAAGCCGAAGTCGAACTTGTCCGCGATCATGGTGTTGCCGCGGTTCTCCATCTGCCAGGACCCCGCCGCGCCCTTGGAGATCACTTCGAGCACCGCCTCGCCGTCGAGCTCGGCGCGCTGCGCGAAGGCCAGCGCCTCGGAAAGCCCCTGCAGGAGACCGGCGATCGCGATCTGGTTCACCATCTTGGTCAGCTGGCCGCTGCCCGCCGGCCCCATCAGCCGGCAGGCGCGGGCGAAGGCCATTATGACCGGCTCAGCCCGCGCGTAAGGTTCCGCTTCGCCACCGCACATCACGGTCAGCACGCCGTTCTCGGCGCCCGCCTGACCGCCGGATACGGGGGCGTCGATGAAATGCGCGCCCTTGGCGAGCGCGGCCTTGTTCAACTCACGCGCGACCTCGGCCGAGGCGGTGGTGTTGTCGACCAGCACCGCGTCCCGCCCGAGCGTTTCGAGCACGCCGCCCTCGCCCACGGTGACCGCGCGCAGGTCGTCGTCGTTGCCGACGCAGGTGAAGACGATCTCCGCGCCCTCGGCCGCCTTGGCCGGGGTGTCGGCATGGGCCCCGCCGTTCTGCTCGGCCCAGGCCTGGGCCTTGGCGGCGGTGCGGTTGTAAACCGTGACGGAATGGCCCTTCGCGGCCACATGCCCGGCCATCGGATACCCCATGACCCCAAGTCCGATGAATGCCACCTTGGCCATGTCCAGCCCTTCCTCCGTTGCGCGATCCCCTGATGGACTGCTATCTCCCGCGGGGTCAAGTCCGTGCGAGGGCCGGTTTCCGGATGGCATTTCTGTTTCGTTGGTTGTCGCGGTTGTTCCTCGCGCTCGTCCTTCTCGCCCTGGCCGCGTCCGGCCTGGTCTACTACCTCGCGTCGCAATCGCTCCCCGATTACGGGCGGAGCTACCGGGTGGAGGGGCCGAAGGCCGAGATCCCGATCCTGCGCGACAGCTACGCCGTGCCGCATATCCTCGCCACCAATGACGCCGACGCCTTCTTCGGCCTCGGCTTCGCCCACGCGCAGGACCGGCTCTGGCAGATGATGCTGCTGCGGCGGACGGCGCAGGGGCGGCTCTCGGAACTGTTCGGCGCGGAGACGCTGCCGATCGACCGGCTGATGCGCGCGCTCGACCTTCACGGGCTCTCCCGCGCGGCGGTGGAGGCGCAGGACGCCGAGTCGGCCGCCGCGCTCGCCGCCTATTCGGAGGGCGTCAACGCCTGGCTCCGCGTGGTGCGCGACGAGGCGCTCGGCCGGGGGGCGCCGGAGTTCTTCCTGTTCGATCCGCGGCTCGCGCCCTGGACGCCGGCGGATTCGATCGCGATCCTGAAGCTCATGGCCCTGCGGCTGACGGACAAGGCGCAGCGCGAGACGCTGCGCGCCAGCCTGTCGCTGCGTCTTCCGCCCGATCGGCTTCGCGACATTCTCCCCGAGTCGCCGAACGCCGCGGTGATGGGCCTGCCGAAATATTCCGACCTCATCCCCGAGGCTTCGGGGAACTGGGCCGTCGCCTCGGCGGGTCCGCTCGATCCCGTGGCGCCGGTCACGCTCGCGGGCGCCTCGAACGCCTTCGCGGCGACGGCGGCGCGGGCGGCGCGGGGGGCGCCGCTGCTCGCGAGCGATCCGCATCTCGCGCTCTCGGCGCCGTCGATCTGGATGCTGGCGCGGCTGAACCTCTCCACCGGGCCTGTGATCGGCGGGACGATCCCGGGCATCCCCGCCGTGCTGATCGGGCGCAATCCCGAGCTCGGCTGGGGTCTCACCTCGAGCTACCTCGACGATCAGGACATCTTCATCGAGAAGCTCGATCCCGCCGATCCGGGCCGCTACCTGACGCCCGAGGGGCATGAGCCCTTCGTCACACGCACCGCCAGGATCGGGGTGAAGGACGCGGGCACGGTCGAGCAGGAGTTGCGCTGGACGCGCCATGGCCCGGTGCTGCCGCCGGACCGTTTCGGCGTCGCGGCGGTGACGCCGCCCGATCATGTCGCAAGCCTCGCCTGGACCGCGCTCACGCCCGAGGACACGTCGATCTCGGCGGCGATCGGCCTCATGCGCGCGCATTCGATCCGCGAGGCGCGCGAGGCGGCGCGGGGCATGATCGCGCCCTCGCTGAACCTGACGCTCGCCGATCGGGAGACGGTCGCGCTCCTGATGACGGGCGCCGCCCCGGCGCGTCAGGAGGCGAGCACGACGCAGGGGCGCGTCCCGAGCGCCGGCTGGCTCGCCGCGAACGACTGGCAGGGGCGGCGGCCCTTCGAGGAGAACCCCTGGGTCGTCGATCCGCCGAGCGGCATCGTCGTCAATACCAACAACCGGATCACCGAGGCCGCCTTCCCGGATCATCTGAGCTTCGACTGGGGTGACGACTATCGGATCCAGCGGGCGGCGAAGCTGCTCGGGGAGCGGGAGTATCATTCGCTCGACAGTTTCATCGAGATCCAGACCGACATCGTCTCGCAGGGCGCGCGGGCGCTCCTGCCGCTGATCGCACGCGATCTGTGGTACTCCGGCGAGCCGACGGCGGCCGACCCCGTGGCGCGGCAGCGCCAGCTGGCGCTGGAGCGCCTCGCGAACTGGACCGGGGCGATGAACGACAACGACCCTGAGCCGCTGGTCTACGCCGCCTGGGTCCGCGCACTGAAGCGGCGGCTCGCGGTCGACGAGCTCGGGCCGATGGTCGAGACGGTGCCGCTCGATCCGGTCTTCGTGGAGCGGGTCTACCGCGACGTGGACGGCGCCGCCCAGTGGTGCGACGTGAAGCAGACGACCCCGAAGGAGGATTGCGTCGAGATCGCGCGCCGCGCGCTCGACGACGCGCTGGCGGAACTGGCCGAGAGCTACGGGCCCAGGCTCGAAAGCTGGCGCTGGGGCGACGCCCATGTCGCGCTTCACAAGCACCCGACTCTCGGCGACCTGCCGGTGCTGGGCCATCTCGTCAACATCCGCCAGAGCGCGGCGGGCGGCGACGACACGCTGATGCGCGGCCTGACCCCCGGTTCCGGACCGTTCCCCTATCGCGACGTTCATGCGGCCGGGCTGCGGGTCGTCTATGATTTCGCCGATCCGGACTCGAGCGTCTTCGTCGTCGCGACCGGCCAGAGCGGCAATCCGATGTCGCGCCATTACGACGATCTGGCGGGGCCCTGGCAGCGCGGCGAGTATATCCCGATGGCGCTCGACCTGGACCGGGTCCGGGCGGGGGCGCTGGGGACGACACTGCTGTCGCCCCCCTGAACCGGAGCCCGATGACCTCCGGTCAGGTGATCCCCGGCCCGGTAAACCCCGCCCGCCGCGGGCGTCAGGAGAACGCCCGGGCGATCACTCCCTGAAGCTGGTTCAGCGCCAGCGCCGCGAAGGCCAGCGTGCAGATGACGAGCAGGATGTTCGTCACCGGCTTGTTGCGCCATTCGACGGGCACGCGGTCGGTGTTGAGAATCCAGAGCAGCGTGATCGACATGAACGGCATGAAGAGCGCGCCGAGCACGCCATAGGCGAGGATCAGATAGACCGGCTGGCCGAGGAAGAGCATGATCATCGGCGGGAAGGTCAGCCAGAGGATATAGGCCTTGTAGTAGAGCCCGCCCGACTGCCGGTCGGGATGGTCATGCGGGCGGCCCATCTGCTGGCCGGCGTAATCGGCGAACATGAGGCTGACGCCGTTCCAGACGCCGACGAGCGAGCTCATCGAGGCGGCCCAGAAGCCGATCAGGAACACCGTGCCCATGACCGCGCCGTAGCGTTCGCCGAGCACGCGCGCGAGATCGACCATGCCCTGATCGCCCGAGCCGATGGCGATTCCGGCGGAATAGAGCAGTTCCGCGCCGACGATCAGGGTCGCCACGACGAAGATGCCGGTGACGAGGTAGGCCACCTGATTGTCGAGCCGCATCACCCGCATGAATCTCGGCGTGTCCCAGCCCTTCTCGCGGATCCAGTAGCCGTAGGCGGCGAGCGTGATCGTGCCGCCGACGCCGCCCGCGACGCTCAGAACGTTGATGAGCGCGCCTTCCGGGATCCTGGGCACGAGGCCCGCGAAGATCTCGCCGAGGTTCGGCAGCGTGAAGATCGCGGCGATCAGCATCGAGAAGAACATCAGGATGACCATGGCCGTCAGCGCCCGCTCGAAGAGATCGTAGCGGCCGGACCAGACCAGCGCGAGGCCGAGCAGGCCCGAGATGATGCCCCAGGCCGCGACGCTCAGGAACGGAAACAGCGAATAGAGCGCGAGCCCGACACCCGCCATGGCCGCGGCGCCGTAGACGAAGCCCCAGATCACGATGTAGGGGCCGAAATACCACGAGGTCCACCGCCCGAGGCTGCGCCAGCCCTCGAAGATCGTGTTGCCGGTCGCGAGCGTGTAGCGGCCGGCGCCCTCGACGAGGATGACCTTCATGAAACAGCCCGCGACGACCGCCCAGAGCAGCGCGTAGCCGTATTTGCTGCCCGCGACCGTCGTCGCGATCAGGTCAGCCGCGCCGACACCGGTCGCCGCGACGACGAGGCCGGGGCCGACGAGGCTCCATTTCGGCTCCACCTGATGGTCCGTCCTGTTCGCCATGGTCTGTCCTTCTGTCCTGATCGGATCGCCTGAGGGCGGCCCCGGGGGTGGTGATGACCCACTTGTGCCGCGCCGGCGCGGGCCGATCAATACGCGCGTCCGCGCGACGCCATGAGCGAGAGGCCGAAGGGGGTCAGCGCGCCCCGACGCGCTTCTCCGCGCCCGGCCCGGACCCCGACTTGGACTCCGGCTTGGGCCCCGGCTGGGCAGCCGCCTTCGGCGGTGCCATGAGCGCGGCGAGGTCGCGCGCGATCTGGAAGGCGCCGACGAGGCGGGATTTCTGGTCGGGCCAGGCGCGGGCGATGACGATCCGGTTGTCCTTGACCTTGGCCGCGCCCTTCTGGTTCTGCAGGAACTCGACCAGCGCCTCGGGCCGCGCCACGCGGTCGTTGTGGAATTGCACCGTCGCGCCCTTCGGCCCGCCGTCGAGCTTGGCGATGCCCGCGCGCTTGCAGAGCGCCTTGATCCGGACGATCAGCATCAGCGTATCGACCTCGGGCGGCAGCGGCCCGAACCGGTCGATGAGCTCCGCCGCGAAACCTTCCATCTCCACCTTGCGCTCCAGCGAGGAGAGGCGGCGGTAGAGGCCGAGGCGCACGTCGAGATCGGGCACGTAATCCTCGGGGATCAGCACCGGCACGCCGAGGTTGATCTGCGGCGACCATTCGCCGGCGTCCTCGGTCATTTCGATATCGCCGGACCGGAGCTTGGCGATCGCCTCCTGCAGCATCTCCTGGTAAAGCTCGAACCCGACCTCGCGCACCTGCCCCGACTGTTCCTCGCCGAGCAGGTTGCCCGCGCCCCGGATGTCGAGATCCTGGCTCGCCAGCGTGAAACCCGCGCCGAGGCTGTCGATCGAGCCGAGGACGCGCAGCCGCTTCTCCGCCTGCGGTGTCAGTTTCTTGCGCGGCTCGGTCGTCATGAAGGCATAGGCGCGCAGTTTCGAGCGGCCGACGCGGCCCCGGATCTGATAAAGCTGCGCGAGGCCGAACATGTCGGCGCGGTCCACGACCAGCGTGTTGGCGGTTGGAATGTCGAGCCCTGATTCGATGATAGTCGTCGCGAGCAGCACGTCATACTGCCCGTCGTAGAAGGCGTTCATCCGGTCGTCGAGCTCGGTCGCCGCCATCTGGCCATGCGCGACCACCACCTTCACCTCAGGCACCTGTTCCTTGAGGAAATCCTCGATGCCGGGGATGTCGGAGATCCGCGGCACCACGTAGAACGACTGCCCGCCCCGGTAGTGCTCGCGCAACAGTGCTTCGCGGATCGTCACCGGGTCGAATTCCGAGACATAGGTGCGGATCGCGAGCCGGTCGACCGGTGGTGTGGCGATCAGCGACAGTTCCCGCACGCCCGAGAGCGCCATCTGCAGCGTCCGCGGGATCGGCGTCGCGGTCAGCGTCAGCACATGCACGTCCGAGCGGAGCTCCTTCAGCCGCTCCTTGTGCTGCACGCCGAAATGCTGCTCCTCGTCGATGACGAGCAGGCCGAGATTGGCGAAGCGGATGCTCTTGGCGAGCAGCGCATGAGTGCCGACGACGATATCGACCTTGCCGCGGGCGAGATCCTCGCGGGTCTCGGCCGCTTCCTTCGCCGGGACGAAGCGGCTCAGCGATCGCACGTTGATCGGCAGCCCCCGGAAGCGCTCGGCGAAATTCTTGTAGTGCTGCCGGGCGAGGAGCGTGGTCGGCGCGACGACCGCGACCTGCGTTCCCGACATCGCCGCGACGAAGGCGGCGCGCAGCGCGACCTCGGTCTTGCCGAAGCCCACGTCGCCGCAGATGAGCCGGTCCATCGGCTGGCCCGATTCCATGTCACCGAGCACGTCCTGGATCGCGTTCAGCTGATCCTCGGTCTCGGTATAGGGGAAGCGGGCGCAGAACTCTTCCCAGAGATGGTGTTCCGGCGGTGTCAGCACCTGCCCCTTGCGGAGCGCGCGTTCGGCGGCGAGGCGGATGAGCCGGTCCGCCATCTCGCGGATGCGCTCCTTGAGCCGCGCCTTCTTCGCCTGCCAGGCGCCGCCGCCGAGCCGGTCGAGCAGCCCTTCCTCGTGGCCGTAGCGCGAGAGAAGCTCGATATTCTCGACCGGGAGATAGAGCTTGTCCCCGCCCGCGTATTCGAGCGCCACGCAATCATGCGGCGCGCCGGCGGCGGTGATGGTCTCGAGCCCCCTGTAGCGGCCGATGCCGTGATCGACATGGACGACGAGATCGCCGGGCGTGAGCCCCGCCGCCTCGGTCAGGAAATTGTCCGCCCGCCTGCGCCGCCGCGCGCCCCGGACCAGCCGGTCGCCGAGCACGTCCTGTTCGGAGATGACGGTGAGGCCCGGCGCCTCGAACCCGGCTTCGAGCGGCCAGACGGCGAGGAAGAGCCCGCCCTTGCCCTCGGGCACATCCGCCGCGGAGGCGATTTCCTTCGCGCCCGTCACCTCGCTGTCGGCGAGCAACCCCCCGAGGCGTTCACGGGCGCCCTTGGAGAAGCTCGCGACGACGACCTGACCCTCGCGCCGCCGGGCGCGGATGTGATCGGCGAGCGCCCCGAAGAGGCTCACCTGTTCGCGCTGGCGCTCGGGAGCGAAATCGCGGCCGATCCGTCCGCCCGCGTCGATGACGCCGGGGCCGGAAGGCTGGGGCAGGGGCGAGAGCCGGAGTTCCGGCCGGTTGCCGATCGCCCGGTCCCAGGCCGCGTCGTCGAGGTAGAGCTCCTCGGGCGGGATCGGCTTGTAGACCGTGCCGAGCTTCGACTTCGCCCTGAGCGCCTCGGCGCGCGTCGCATGGGCCTCCGTCAGCGCCTCCCAGCGTGCCTTGCGGCTCGCCGCGATCTGGTCGTCGAGCACCACGGGCGCGCCGGGGAGATAGTCGAACAGAGTCTCCAGCGACTCGTGGAAGAGCGGCAGCCAGTGCTCGTAGCCCTGATGCTTGCGCCCCGCGCTGACCGCCTCGTAGAGCGGATCGTCATTGCCCGCCGCGCCGAAAAGCGCGCGGTAGCGGGTGCGGAAGCGCTGGATCGACTCGTCGTCGAGGATGACTTCGGAGACCGGTGCGAGTTCGACGCGCGCGACCTTCTCGGTCGTCCGCTGCGTCTCGGGATCGAAGCGGCGCGCGGAATCGAGCACGTCGCCGAAGAGATCGAGCCGGATCGGCCCCCCGTTCCTGCCGCGGCCCGGCGGGTAGATGTCGATGATCCCGCCGCGCACCGCGTAATCACCCGGCTCCGTCACCGTCGGCGACTGCGAGAAGCCCATCCGCGCGAGATAGCCCCGGAGCGCCGCGAGATCGAGCCGCGCGCCGACCTCCGCCGTGAAGCTCGCCTCGCGGAGCCGCGCGCGGGGCGGCACCTTCTGCGTCGCGGCGTTCAGCGTCGTCAGGATCACGACTTCGCGCGAGAGTCCGTCGGCGAGCGCCGCGAGCGTCGCCATGCGCTGGGCGGCGATCTCGGAATTGGGCGAGATCCGGTCGTAAGGCAGGCAGTCCCAGGCCGGGAATGTCAGGACCGGCACCTTCGGCGCGAAGAAGCGCAGCGCCGCGCGGAGCGCCGCGAGCCGGGCGTCATCGCGCGCGACATGGATCACCGGACCCTTCGCGCGGGCCAGCGTCTCGGCGAGATAGCGTGCGTCGAATCCCTCGGGGCAGCCGCCGACGATCAGGCGGCCGGGAGAGAGCGGATCTTTCCGGGCCATGGGCGCGGAGGTACTCCAAGGACGCGGCCGCGGCAAGCGGCCACCCGCGGGGTCAGCGCGGGAAGTAGATGGGCGGATGCGTCACGGCGAGGATCGTGGCCGCGAACATCGCGATGATCGCGACCGCCTGGTTCGTCCCCCGGTGCCGTGTGAGCAGGCGCCGCAGCGGCTCGCCCCTGAGCTTCTCCCGGCGGATTCGGGCGGCCAGCCGGGCGGTGGTGGCGGCGATGAGGCAGAGCGGGAAGGCCAGCGGCGCGAGCGCCTTGGCGAGTTCGATCTGGAACAGGAAGCCCATGACCGCCAGCATCGCGAGCGTGAAGCCGGCCAGCGTCGCGAAGACGACCCCGGCGGCATCGGCGATGCCGGCCACCCGCTCGGCGGCGATATGCGCGAGCGTGTCCACGCGCGCGGAGACCTCGGGCAGCCTTGCCGCGCGGATCAGCATGTCATGGGGCACGCCGAGGACCCGCTGCGTGACCAGAGTCCAGACGAGCACGGTCAGGGCCCAGTACCAGACGCTGGCGAAGCTCATGGTGTCGAAGGGTGGCAGCAAGCAGGGGTCTCCACCGGGCCGGGGCGCCGCGTTTTCGCGACCGTGTCGCTCCTCGCTGCTTCTTGGCCGGTTCGCCGGCCACGCGCAAGGCGGGTATCGCACGACGGGTTCGCGCGGCCCCCGGAGCGCGTGCCGGGCGTGCCACCGGTTCGGGCATGCCTCCGAACCCCTCGGGGCCGGGTTGCCCCCTCGCGGCGGATGCCGTAGGTTCGGCGCGAAACGAGGACGACCTCTCCCTCCCGCGAGGGCACGTTGCCCGGGACGACCCGGACGCTCAAGGGACGGAGGCCGCATGGCTTGGGTCAGTCTGCTCGTGGCAGGACTTCTTGAAATCGTCTGGGCTTTCTCGATGAAACAGTCGGAGAGTTTCACCCGGCTGGTGCCGTCGATCATCACTCTGGTCGCGATGATCGGCAGCTTCTGGTTGCTGGCGCTCGCGATGCGGACGATCCCGCTCGGAACCGCCTATACGATCTGGACGGGCATCGGCGCGGTGGGCGCGTTCGTCGTCGGGATCGTCTGGCTCGCCGAACCGGTGACGGCGATGCGCGTGGCCGCGGCGGTGCTGATCGTCGCCGGGCTGGTCCTGATGAAGATCTCCAGTCCCTGACGGGCGGAACCGTCGCCGGCGCGGCTCAGTTCGCGCCCTCGGGGGCGGTGAGAAGACCCCGCACGAACTCCGCGACGCCGGGACCGGTCTCCAGAAGCTCGCGAGGCTCCTCGAGGCTCGGCCGGGCAAGTCCTGGTGCCTGGGCGGCGAAGGCGGTCTCGGCCGGTGTCGCGCCCGCGGGGCGCTCCGACCGGCCCATATAGGCTGCCATCGCACGTTCGGCCGGGTCGGCGGAGCCGCGTACGCGCGTCCAGTCGCCGGCGGGGAAGGCGTAGGGCGCGGTCTCGGGCTCGAGCCCGGCCGCTGCGAGCGTCCCCACCGCCTCCGACCAGGCGCCCGCCCCGGCCTCGGCGCGGGCCAGAAGCGCCGTGGCTTCCGTTCCCGGCAGGTTCGCCGCGAGCGCGTGCGCGCGCTCGGGATGGCCGAGGCGCAGTTCCGCCTCGGCGGCGATGAGCCGCGTTTCGGCCTCGCCGAGCGGTCCGGGGCCGGCGGTCAGGGAGGGTGCCACGAGATCGCGCGCCGCCGCCGGCAGGCCGATCGCGAGCAGCCGCCGCGCGATCGCGGCGCGGTCGGGCGCGGCGCCCCGGTCCCGCGCGATCAGCGCCGGATGGCCGAGGACCAGACCGGCCCAATCCGCCGCGCCGGGAGCGGCGTCCGGGCTTGCGAGCAGCCGCGTCGCGACGGTGGCGAAGCGCCGCGTCTCGGCCGGCAGATCCCGCCGCGCCGTCTCGAGCGCGTCGAGCGCGGCGGCGAGCGCGCCGCTTCGCCCGAGGGTCTCGGCCGAAAGGGCGAGCAGATCCGCCCGGAGCGGCAGTCCGCGCGAGAGATGCGCGGCGACCGCGAGATCGGCGGCGAGTTCTGGCGTTGGCGTGCCCGCGCGAAGGACGAGCCTCGCATGCCGCGCCAGCGCCTCGGTCGCCTCGGCGATCGGCGCCTGCGCGAGGTCGCGGAAGAGCGCCGACGCCTCCGCCGGCCTCTCCCGCTCCAGGAGCGCGGCGCGGGCGAAGGTGAATTCGGGCGTCTCCGGGAGACCCGCGCGCGTCACGAGATCGCGGAGCCGCGCCGCTTCCGCGACCCTCCCCGCGCCGAGGAAGCGGGAGATGAGCCGGGGACCGAGCAGGAGCCGCGTGTCCGGGGGCAGAGCGGCGAAGGCGGTTTCGAACCCCTTCTCCGGCACGTCGGGCGCGGGCAGGTCGCCCGCGAGCGCCTGCCAGAGCCCGTGCGCGCCGGGGCAGGTCTCGGGCTTGCGCAGCGGACCGGTGGCGGGCGGAGCGGTGCCCTCGACCACCCGCGCGAGATCTTCGAGCAGCGCCCGGTCAGGGAAACGCGCCGGGAAGGCCGCGAGCAGGCCCCGCGCCTCCAGCCCCAGGCCGGAACGGAGGTGGAGCCTGACGAGTTTCGCGAGAACCCGGGGATCAGCCTCCCCCGAGGCCGAGATCAGACCCCGCGCCGCTGCCGCTCGCGCGTCGGCGAAGGCCTCGCCCGGCCGGGGGCCGCCGAGATCGAAACGCGCGTCGGGAAGGCAATCCGGCGGCGGCGCGGGACGAAGCTCGCGGCGATCGCGGTCGAGCACGGTGACCGCCTCGATCTGGCGATGGCCGGGCGGCGTCGCCGCGGCCGGTCCCGCGGCCGGGACGGCATCGAGATCGACGACGCCCTGCTCGGCCGCGCGTTCGAGCTGGCGCAGCAGCGCGGCCTCGGCGGTGGCGACCACCCGTGCCTCGCGCGCGTCGCGCGCGGCATTGGCGGCGGCGCGGGATTTCGGCGGCGGCACGACCGGCCCCTCGGCGGGGGCGATGTCGAGCGCGAC
The DNA here is from genome assembly GCF_047275745.1 of Amaricoccus sp. W119. NCBI lineage: Bacteria > Pseudomonadati > Pseudomonadota > Alphaproteobacteria > Rhodobacterales > Paracoccaceae > Amaricoccus > Amaricoccus sp. W119. Next base: position 97,108 of record NZ_JBKQWU010000012.1, read on the forward strand.
GAGGCGGCTGTCGATGCGCGTGGCACTGACGGAGCAGTCGCAGCCGAGCGTCAGCGCGACGCGGGTGCCGGCGGGCGTGTCGCCCGCCTCGATCGCCGAGACGCGGGCGCGGGTCAGCCGCGCGAGCGCGCGGCTCGTGTCGAAACCGAGCTTCCGGCCCGGAAAGATCAGCGCCGCCTCGCGTCCCTCCACGCGCAGCGAGAACGAAACCCCCGCGGCGACCGGCAGGACGACGCGGGTGAAGCCGGTGTGCTCGCCGCCCCGGATCGTCTGCGCCGCCGTCGCGGCTGGCAGCGCGAAGGCGGGCAGAAACGCGGCGGCGAGGATCGCCCGAAAATCCGGAAGCCCGGCCATCACGCGGCCTGGCGCGTGGCGCGAAGCGCGCCTTCCAGATCGCCGTAGCTCGGGCGGACGGCGGCGGGCGTGTTCTGCCGCCCGACCTCGACGCAGACATTGGCGGCGTGGTTGTGGAGCGCGGCCACCATGACCTCGCGGATCAGGTTGTAGAAGGTCTGGTCCTCGTCGATCACCGCCTTCACGCGCGAGGCGAAGGGGCCGACGATGCCATAGGCGAGGAAGACGCCCATGAAGGTCCCGACCAGCGCGCCCGCGATCATCTTGCCGAGCACCGGCGGCGGCTGGTCGATCGAGGCCATGGTCTTGATGACGCCGAGCACCGCCGCGACGATCCCGAGCGCGGGCAGGGCATCCGCCATGGTCTGGAGCGCGTGCGAGGAATGCTGCGCCTTGGCGTAGGTCTTCTCGATCCGCTTGGTGAGCACTTCCTCGACCTGGTGCGGGTCGTCGTAGTTCATCGAGGCCGACCGCAGCGTGTCGCAGATGAGCGAGACCGCCTCCGCGTCGGCGAGGATGCGCGGATAGGCCATGAAGATCGGCGAGGAGGCCGGGTCCTCGATATGCGAGTCGAGCTCGACCGGATTGGCCCGTGCCTTGATGAGCTGGAACATCAGGCACAGGAGGTCCTGATAGTCGCGCGGCTTCCACTTCGGTCCCTTGAAGACCTTGGCGATGTCCGACAGCGTGTGCTTGATCGTGTGGAAGTCGCTGGAGATGACGAAGGCCCCGATCGCGGCGCCGGCGATGATGATCATCTCATGCGGCAGGGCGTGGAGAATGATCTCGAGCTTGCCGCCGGCGATGATGTACCCACCGAAGACCATGGCGAAAACGATGCAGACTCCGGCTATTCCGACCATGTCCTCGTGTCCTGTCCGTCCGTCGCGCCCGTCCACGCGGGTCGCGCACAATCTGTGGGGGAGGCGGGTTAAGAAAGGTTCAAGTCACCGCGTCGGCACGCGCGAGTTGCGGCTCGCGACCGTGACCGTGACCGCGTAGGCGGCTTCGGGTGTCATGCCCGCCATGACCTGGGCCGCGATCTCGGGGCGCATCCGCGCGAGAAGTCCGGCGGCGAAGGCGACATCCATCTTGTCTAGGATGCGCGCGGCGTCGCCGGGCTTCATCTTCTCGTAGACCGCCGTCATCCGGTCGATGTCCTTCTCGGCGGCCTTGTCGGCCGAGGCGAGCGTGCCCTCGAGCTGTTCGCGCGCCTTCTCGAAGGCCGCGAGCTGCTCTTCGAGCTTGGTCTCGGCGACGCCGAGCGCCTGGGCGCGGTCGGCGAGCGTCTTGTCGCGGGCGTCGAGATCCGCTTCGCGGGCCCGGAGCGCGGCGAGGAGCGCGTCGTTCGGCGTGGGTGCGGGCACCGGCTCCGCGCTCCGCGACAGTTCCTGCGCCACGGCGAGGCCGCCCTCGCCGAAGCGCAGCGAGGCGGAGCCGAGAAAGCAGAGTACGATAAGGGACACGCCGCCGATCGCGGCGCGGTTGCGTCCACCGGCCATCGCTCAGGCCTTGTCGCCGGCGAGCGCGCGCAGCGTCGCGAGGATCTCTTCCTCAGCCTTGCCGTCGGCCTCCGTGCTTCTCGCGGCGGCGGAAAGCGAGCGGACCGCCGGCAGGCCGCGCGGCTTGGGCAAGCCGTCGGCGGAGGGCTCGGGCCGGCCGGGGCTCGATTGCATCCCGGCGGGGGCCGTCCGGAGGGCAGGCGCCGGGGCGGGGCGCGCGGAAGGGGCGCGCGCCGCGGAGGTGGGGGCCGGAGAGGAGGGAGCGGAGGGAGGCCGTCCCTCGGGCGCGGAGCCGCGCGCGGGACGGGCGGCGGTCGCCCGGAGCGCCGGCTGAGCCGGTTCCGAACCGTTCGGATCGTTCACTGCCGCGAGCAGGAGGCGCAACTGCTCCGCCGCCGCTTCGGCCCGGGTGGCGAGCCGGGCGAGTTCCTGGCGGCCTTCGCGCGTATTGGCGCGCGCCTCGTCGAGCGTCGCNCGCCGCCGCTTCGGCCCGGGTGGCGAGCCGGGCGAGTTCCTGGCGGCCTTCGCGCGTATTGGCGCGCGCCTCGTCGAGCGTCGCGCGGGCGAGTTCGATCTGGCGCGTGAGGCGCACGAGCGTACCGCCGAGCCCCTTGTCGAGATCCTTGAGCGCGTCGACCCGGCGGGCCAGCACCCAGCAATATGTCGCCGCGAACAGCGTCGCGGCGAGGAGCAGCCCGTCCGTGAGCAGTTCCAACTGAGCCTCCTAGTTCAGGATGAATTCGGTGACGAGGATATCGCGCACGTCGTCGCCGCCGGCGACGAGCTGGACGCGGCGCAGCATCTGCGCCCGGAGCCGCGGCATGGCGGCGGGGTCTTCGAGTTCGGCCACATCGACGGCGCGGAGATAGCCGATCAGCACGTCGAGGATTCGCGGCCTGAACGCCTCCACCGCCGGCATGAGCCCCGGCGCGGTCTCGATCGTCGCAGCGAGGCGCAGGTGCCGCGCCCCCTGGCCCGGCGCGAGCGAGACCGTGATCGGATCGAGCGGCAGGAAGATCTCACCGCCGGCCTCCGCGCCGTGGCCGGCGGCGACGGGCTTCGGTGATCCGCCACGCGAGATGGCGAGCGGGTCGACGAGGCCGGCGTAGACCGTGCCGAATCCCGCGCCGCCGAGAACGATGGCGAGGATGGCGCCGATCAGCAATCCCGCGCGGCCGCGCTTTCTCGGAGCGTCGTCGGGGGCGGGAAGGGCGGCTTCGGTCATCGCGTCATCCGGATGCTGGCTGGTTCGGTGCTGCGAGCATTAGCCGGGCGACCACTAACAAAATTTTACGGAACGGTACGCTTTTGGACTTAGACTCGACGTGCACACCAGATGTGGTATGCTGACGGCAGGCGACCGCGATTCGGTTGGCTGCCTCCGTTTTGGGGCAGGACGAAACCAAGGGACAGAAGCCTAAGGGCAAGTGACTAGCCCTCGCCCAAGTGAACTAGACGTACTACGCAACGTGCAGGTATCTGAATAATCCCAGAAGCCTGCACGTTGTCATCCGCTACGCGGCCGATATTCGGCGCAAGCGCCTTCACATCCTCAGTGTCCTGCACGAGCCATCCGACAGAACTGCATTTCACTACGGATGGCGATCGAAGCTCACTTATGTATTGCCAGTGCGACGCCGGCTGTACGCTGTCTTCCCATTCGATCAGGACTAAGAGCCGAACCCGAAATGAGTTGAGCGATATCATAGGGTTGTGATTCACGTCGGTTTGCGAAGACTGACGGAGATCGGATGCCTTGGAATGATACCGCTCGGCGTGACTATGTCC